>NZ_JBQCVF010000007.1:0-3147 GCF_051962515.1 Neisseria sp. P0009.S007
TTTCAGACGGCCTTGTATATAACAGGCCGTCTGAATTTTTTGATGCTTTCAGAATTTCACTATAACGCCAATACCATCAGACATAAGACCTTATCAGTCAAAAAAATCTACCGATAATTTTTCTAGGTAGGAGTCAGGAACAGCACATCTTTTGCTATCCAACCGACCATCAAAATCAAGTCAAGCAAGCCGCATTCAAAATGCCGATCGAGATGGACACTGCACCAAACAACGCGCCGACGGCAACATTGTTACCGATGAGTTCTGCGGTAGCGCCTTTAATCATCATTGTCGCAGCGAAATAGACAAAAATCTGAATTACGGCTGCGGCAAGGGCCCACAGGATAAAATCGATGAAGCTGACGCTGTGTGCAATGCTTGAGGCAAGCGTCAGACAAAAACCGACCAACGCGCCGCCAAATGACAAGGCGCAGGCAAGGTTGCCGTTTTTAATCAGGCGCAATTCTTCAACGGGTGTAATCCGCAGATATACGGCAGCAAAAACAACGGTCATGGCGATACCTGCCAACATGTATTGCAGGTAGAGCAGATATTGGGACAGAGAAATACTCACGATAAGATTCCTTGGTTTGCAATAAAGTGATTATGCCATATTTTTGAAGATAAACCCTTCGAAAAATATGGCATTTTTAGAAGCGCTTCAGGCCGTCTGAAACGGTCTGATTTTTAATTCATGTTTTATTGTGATAATCGTTGACGATTTTTGTATGTTTATGTAACTATTGCGCACCGTTATTTATTAGAGCAAAGAGGAGAATATGAGCATACTCGCCGCTATCCGCCCTAAAGAGCCTTTGCGCCATTTGCGCTGGTTTGACATGCTGATTGTGACCGCTATCCTGTTCGGTCAATTTGCCTACCGTTCTACCCAACTTTATATCGCCAGCCTGATGCCGCAAGTGGAAACAGCCGCGGTTGCCGAAGAGGCGCGCGATACTGCGGTAACCGGCGTGGCTTATTCTGAAAACATGAGCCTGCAGTTGACGCTGCTTGCTATTGCTCTGATTTACCTCGTTATCCGCCGTTTCGACTTCAAACAATTGCCGATTCGTTTTAACTTAGGCGTGTTGTTTTGGACGCCTGTGATTTTTATCCTGATGGGTCTGACCGCCGATGCGGTAACTTCGTTAAGCGGCGGCTACAATTACTTCACCACTGAAATCTTCCAATACATCAAACCATTATCCATTTTTGACAAATTCGCCGCCCTTGCGCCGATGGCCATCCTCTACGGCCTTTTAAACGGCTTTTATGAGGAATTCTGTTTCCTCGGCCTCTTGACCTGCGTGGAAGACAAATACAAATGGCAGGCATTGGCCTATTCGACCTTGGTGCGCATCTCCTTCCATACTTATCAAGGCATGCTTTGGGCGACCGTTATCGGCGTTGTTTTCGGCTTGATGTACTACTTCTTCTATAAATACAAAGTCAAAAACCTGCTGCCGTTTTTCCTGATTCACGCCTTGGCAGATATCTTCGGCTCCGGCTTCATCTATTTGATTTGCGCTTAATGGCAATGGTTGACTGAATAAACAAGGCCGTCTGAAACATCATCTTCAGACGGCCTTTTATCATCTATCGGCTTACTTAATCAACGTAATTGCCACATTCGCATCTTCAGTTGCAACGGCCTCAATCACGACATCTCCGCCAAATCGCAGCACCGAGCCTGCGCCAACCGTATGTTTTTCCTTCTGATTCAAGGTTACGTCAAAGCTTCCTTTTCCAACGGCAAAAATCAACGTTTTAAAACCCGGATGATCGTGCGGCTTAATCTGCTCCCCTTTCTTCATGTCTTTCTTAACGACCATGTAATTTTCGCCGCTGAAAATCTTACCGTTTTCTGAAGAAACCTCTCCCAAAGGCGCGGCAGAAACAGCAACGGAAAACAAAGCAGACAGCAATACGGCAGAAATATTGGCAACTTTCATGACAAGCCTTTCTTGAAAATAGGGCTTTCATTCTACAAAAAACCACTATATTGTTCAATAATAATTCTCATTTCTTAATCTAAAGGCCGTCTGAAACCCAACGATATTTTTCAGACGGCCTGATTGATCTGTATAATATTTTCTTATTAATAAAATCGCTTTATATACCCATCAAATGGAAACCGTCAGAAAAGATCCGCTCGGCTCGGCATGGATGGTTATTGCCGCGCTCGGCTTTACCGTCATGAACCTCTCCATCAAAGCCGCCTCAACGCAATTCGGCTTTTCCAGCGGCGAGCTGGTCTTTTGGCGCATGCTGGTCTCCACCCTGTTCTTAGGCATCATGGCCAAAGCGCAAGGCAACACGTTTTCCACGCCGCATTGGAAAACCCATCTCAACCGCAGCGTCATCGGCACGCTTGCCATGATGTGCACGTTTTATTCCGTCATGCACCTGCCGCTGGCAACAGGCGTCACACTCAACTACACGTCCTCCATCTGGCTTGCCATCTTTTCATTTTTCATTTTAAAAGAAAGAATTACGCTTTATACCCAAGCCATTTTGGTTATGGGCTTTATCGGCGTTATCCTGTTGCTCAACCCATCTTTTCAAGGCGGACAGGAATTTGCCGCGCTGGTCAGCTTAGCAGGCGGCGCCATGTCGGGCTGGGCGTATTTGAAGGTGCGCGAACTCTCGCTTTTGGGCGAGCCTGGCTGGCGCGTGGTGTTTTATCTGTCGCTTACCGGCCTGATTATGTCTGCCATTTGGAATTGCTTTACCGGCTGGCATCCGCTGACCGTGTCTTCCCTGCCCTATCTGGCCGGCATCGGCATCTCCGCCATGATTGCCCAACTGGCCATGACCCGCGCCTATAAGGTCGGCAAGAAATTTACCGTTGCCTCACTTTCCTACCTGGCTGTCGTTTTCTCCGCCCTGTCCGGCGTACTGCTTTTCGGCGATAAAATCACTTGGCAGGAAGCCGCCGGCATGGTTATCATTGTTGCAGGCGGCGTGTTCAGCAGTTTTACTCCGGCCTCAATCAAAAAATTTCTGATGAAGCAATAATTTAACAAGGAGAACACCATGATTTCCATCCGCGAACAATCTTACGGCTTAAACGTAGCGCTGTACAACGAGTTCACTTTGGACGATTTCCGCCAATTGGAAGAAGCCTTGTTGGCCGCAAAACAAAAA
>NZ_JBQCVF010000007.1:3247-34394 GCF_051962515.1 Neisseria sp. P0009.S007
ACGTAGCGCTGTACAACGAGTTCACTTTGGACGATTTCCGCCAATTGGAAGAAGCCTTGTTGGCCGCAAAACAAAAAGTCCATCTGCCCGACATCCTGTTGGACTTGTCCATGCTGAAAGACTTCACCATCGATATGGCGGTCGAGCAAATCAAATTCCTCAACCAACATGAAACCGACTTCGGCCGCGTTGCCGTTATTACCGACGACATTTGGATCAAACTTGGCGCGCGCCTTTCCAGCCTCTTGACCAACCAACATCCCAAATATTTCAGCGACGCTGCCGAAGCACAGGCTTGGTTGTTGGCAAGCAATTTGAAATAAAGACAAGGCCGTCTGAACGCATTATTGAGCAAATATAAAACCGCTTAGGCTCAAACAACGGCATCACGACATCTGTCAAAGCATAAAAAAGGCCGTCTGAAACCTTGCAACCTGCAAAGTTTCAGACGGCCTTTCATCGTTTTTATTCAAAAACTTACATAACACTCAATACATCAATACCCAACAATTCCAAGCCTTGTTTCAGCGTGTCGCCGGTCAGCTTTGCCAGTTGCAGACGGCTGTTGCGGGTTGCGCCTTCTGATTTCAAAATCGGGCAGGCTTCGTAGAAGCGGCTGAACAAGGTAGCGATTTGATAGAGGTAGGCGGCGAGGTAGTGCGGATACGCAGTATCTGTCACGCTTTGCAGTACGTCTTCAAATTTCAGCAGCTCGGCGGCCAGTTGTTTTTCCAAAGGTTCGGTCAAAACGGTTGGCGCGGTTGCGTCCCATTCGCCTGCTTTGCGGAACACGCTTTGTACGCGGGTATAGGCATATTGCAGGTAGGGGGCGGTGTTGCCTTCAAACGAAAGCATGGCGTCCCAGTCGAACACATAATCGCTGGTGCGGTTTTTGCTCAAATCGGCGTATTTGACCGCGCCGATGCCGACGGTTTTGCCAATTTTTCCTGCTTCGTCTGCGCCCAATTCAGGGTTTTTCTCTTTCACCAAAGCGGTGGCACGCTCAACAGCTTCGGTCAGCAAATCAACCAGTTTTACGGTGTCGCCGCTGCGCGTTTTGAACGGTTTGCCGTCTTTGCCCATCATGGTGCCGAAGCCGATAAACTCAGCTTTTACATCTTCCGGCAGATAGCCTGCTTTGCGTGAAGTGGTAAAGAGTTGCTCAAAGTGCAAGGCTTGGCGGTGGTCGACGACGTACAGCAAGCGGTTGGCATGAAGCGTGCCGACACGGTAGCGCAAACACGCCAAGTCGGTGGAAGCATAAAGGAAGCCGCCGCCTTGTTTTTGCACGATAAATGCGGCAGGTTCGCCCTCTTTGTTTTTGAACTCGTCCAAGAACACGACTTTCGCGCCGTCGTCTTCGACTGCCAAACCTTTTTCGACCAAATCATCGACCACAGGCTGCAAATCGTCGTTGTATTTAGATTCGCCCGCCACGTCTTCAGGGCTCAGTTTCAAGCCCAGCGTGTCATAAACGGCTTGGGCGTGCGAGAGTGAAATATCGACAAACTGTTTCCACAATGCCAAAACGGTTTCATCGCCGCCTTGCAGCTTCACAACGTATTCGCGTGCGGTATCGGCAAAGGCTGGATCTTCGTCAAAGCGCACTTTGGCGGCGCGGTAAAATTGCTCCAAATCCGCCAGCTCGAACGCGGCATTGTCTTTTTGCTGTTCAACCAAATAAGCGACCAACATGCCAAACTGCGTACCCCAGTCGCCGACGTGGTTTTGGCGGATGACGGTGTTGCCCATAAATTCCAACACGCGTGAAATGCTGTCGCCGATGATGCTGGAACGCAGGTGGCCGACGTGCATTTCTTTAGCCAGATTAGGCGAAGAATAGTCGATAACGACGGTTTGCGGTTTGTCGGTTTTCGCTACGCCGAAACGCGCGTCGTTCAAGGCCGTCTGAATGTTTTGGGCGAGGAATTCAGGACGCAGGCGCAGGTTGATAAAGCCCGGGCCGGCTACTTCCGCACTTTCAATCACAGCGTTGTCCGCCAATGCCTCGGCCACTTTTTGCGCCAACTCGCGCGGATTTTGTTTGGCTTTTTTCGCCGCACCCATCACGCCGTTGATTTGGAAATCGCCGTGTTCGGCATTCTTGGTCGGCTGCAAAACAACGGGGCTGTCGGCAATGCCTGTGGCGGCAAAGGCTGCTTGGGCTTCACGTTCGACGGTTTGGTATAAATTCATGTTGTCGGTCTCTATCAATTCAAATCAGGCGGTATTTTAAAAGAATTTCGGGCTTTAAAACAGGGCAAGCTGCAATACTTCTCCAGCGGCTTGTTATATGATTGCATTCTGATTCAACGATTTTGCTGTAAAGGCCGTCTGAAAGGAAAAGCCATGAACCCCAAAAATACGCTTTGTCTGATTGTCGATATCCAAGAACGCCTGCTGCCCGCCCTCTCCGGCGCGGACGAAATGTTGGAACGCTGCCGCCTGCTGATTCAAGGTTTGACGGCTTTGGACGTACCCTTTGCCGTAACCGAACAGTATCCGAAAGGTTTGGGCAACACCGTATCCGCCGTATCGCTGCTGTTGCCCGAAGGTACGCCTGTTGTCGAGAAAACCCGATTTTCAGCGTTTTTACCTGAAATTCAGGCAATATTACGCAAAAACGACGTCAAAAACGTTATTTTAGTTGGAGCGGAAGCGCATATCTGTATGCTTCAGACGGCCTTGGATTTGAAGGCGCAAGGTTACGCCGTATCCCTGCCTTTTGAATGCACCGCCTCGCGTACAACGGCCAACCGCGACAATGGTTTGGCGCAACTGAGCCGTCAGGGCATTATCATTTCCAATGTCGAAAGTATTTTGTTCCAACTGCTCGGTGATGCCAAACATCCGGCCTTTAAGACTATCTCCAAACTGATTCAATAACAGGCCGTCTGAAATGCAATACACCATCCGCCCTGCCCTGCGCCAAGACTTGCCCGCCATCGTCGATATTTACAACAGCACCGTGGCCACGCGCCAATCCACGGCCGATTTGTCGCCGACCACGGTTGCCGAACGCGAAATGTGGTTTGCCGCGCACACGGACAAACGCCCGATCTACGCCCTTTACGATGCCGACGGCACCGTATTGGCCTGGGGTAGTTTCAGCGACTACCATCCACGCTACGCCTACCACATCAGCGCGGAAGTCAGCATTTATGTCCGCCACGATATGCGCGGTGCAGGCGTGGGCAAAATCCTGTTGCGGCACATGCTCGAACGCGCACCGTCCTTAGACATCCACAACGTCATCGCGCTTGTGTTCGGCCACAACTATCCGAGCCTGAACCTGTTTCACCGTTTCGGTTTTGAAGAATGGGGGCGGCTGCCGCAAGTCTGCGATTTGGAAACCATGTTGGCAGACGTGGTGATTTTGGGCAAAAGGATTGTGGATTGATTACGGCAAAGGCCGTCTGAAAACTGAATTCAGACGGCCTTTTGACGGCAAAACCTTTATTCCGGTTTCTTCGCCAGCATGGTAACGAATTTAAACTGAATCGGATTGCCGAATTCGTCTTTCGCGTGCATCGAACCCAGCTCTTCCTTGTATTCCACCAATTCCCAATCCTTATAGTATTCGCGCAGCTCGCCCTCACTAAACTTGAACGGGAACGGCATCGGGCAAGGGAAATCTTCCGTATCCATCGCAGACACGATCAGGTTGTAGCCGCCGGGGTTGGTGTGTTCCTTTATATTGGCAATCACGTCAGGAACGTAACGCGGCATCAGGAACATAAACACCACGGTCGCCACCATATAATCGAAGTTTTCCTGAATATTGGCGGCGTTGAGGTCGTATTCAAACGCGCGGACATTCAACTCTTCGATACGCGCCAGCTCTTCCACGTTTTGAACCGCATGGGGATTATTATCGACAGCGGTAACGTCAAAACCTTTCAAACCCAGATACAGCGCATTGCGGCCCTGACCGCAGCCCATATCCAAAACCTTGCCGACAGGTACGATGCCTTCGGCAGCACGGACGGCCGAATGTGTCGCGCTCATGCCGTATTTCTTATTGAAATAGTCTGCCGCCTCGCAGTAAAACGACAGTTGGATTTCCGTGTCTTGCGTTTGCGGCGCGATAAAGTGCCATGCTTGCGGATGGATAATCCAATCATCGCTTTCAGGCGTCAGCTCGTGCGTGGACGTAACATTGCCCGCCTCGTCCACTTCATTGAAGTTCAGACGGCCTTGGAGGACATTGAGGCAGCCCCAAGTACCGGCGGCAGTATTGTGTTTGGACAACAAGGCTTCGGGAATCTCGTCCGCCGTCCACACCGGCATCTGCTTGTAACAAAACAATTCTTGCTGTTCGCTCATCATGTTTCCTTTCTATTTTGACGGTTTCAACACAGCTTCTGCCAAGGCTTTTTGAATGGCAATCACGCTCTTGTCGCTTTTAAATTGCAAGGTTTCGGTTGGCACCTCGCCGGAAGAAACCCAAATCTTCAGCTCGGCATCCAAATCAAAATGACCCGAGGTTTCCACCGAAAAGCGCGATACTGAACGGTATGGAATCGAACGGTAAGACACTTTCTTGCCGGTCAACCCCTGCTTGTCCACCAACACCAGCCGATATTCGGTAAACACAATCAAATCGCGCACCAGGCTGAATGCCATTTTTACCTGTTCGCCATCAATCAGGATATTCGCCAAATCGCGTTCCACCGCATCGGCGTCTTTTTGCGAAGCATTGCCCAAAAGGCCGCTGAACAATCCCATATCTGCCTTCTTTCTATACGAGTGATAAAGCGCAGGGTATTTTACACGCGTAAACCGTATTTGCCGATATTTCAGACGGCCTTATGTTATGATAATGATACCGCCTTATTCGACAAAGACATGCCCATGGATAAACCCGTTTACCTCTACACAGACGGCGCATGCAAAGGCAACCCCGGCGCAGGCGGCTGGGGTGTATTTATGCGCTACGGCACACACGAAAAAGAACTGTTCGGCGGCGAAGCCGAAACCACCAACAACCGTATGGAACTGACTGCCGTCATCGAAGGCCTGAAATCCCTAAAACGCCGCTGCCAAGTCGTCATCTGCACCGACTCGCAATACGTCAAAAACGGCATGGAAAGCTGGATACGCGGTTGGAAAAAAAACGGCTGGAAAACCGCCGCCAAAAAACCGGTTAAAAACGACGACTTATGGAAAGAGCTGGATAGTTTGGTTCAACAACACGATGTCCGCTGGACATGGGTAAAAGGCCATGCCGGACACCCAGAAAACGAAAAAGCTGACGAACTTGCCAATAAGGGCGCGGCAAAATTTTTATAACATTTCATCCATGACTGCACTCAAACATCTCAAACCATTCTTTTGGATTGCCATCATTGCATTGATTTGTGTGACGCCCATAGCACTTATGTTCGCCTATTCGCCCTTTCATGATGTCAATGATTTTTTTCGCTTTGGCTTGTGCGATCACGTTAAGAGTGCCGAAGAATGTGCCGACTTAATCACGCCCTCCTATTTATTTTGGTGGTTTATACCTGAACCGTGGCTTTTCGCATTCATATCTCTGACTGCCATTTACCTTGTTCTAAAAATCCTGATTGAAATCATCCGATTCCTATTCAGACTGAGAAAGAAAAACCCATGACCTGCCCCATCTGCACTGCCGACAACGAAGATATTTTGCTGCAAACGCCAAACCTGCGCGTTATCGCCGTCCACAATGAAGCCGGCGCACCGGCATTCTGCCGCGTGATTTGGAATAACCATGTTTCCGAGATGACCGACCTTTCCCCTGCCGAACGCAATGAAATCATGGAAATGGTGTATCAGGTTGAAGCCGCAATGCGCCAAGTCTTCCGCTCGGCCAAAATCAATCTGGCCAGCCTCGGCAATGTTGTGCCTCACTTGCATTGGCACGTCATCGCCCGCTTTGAAAACGACGCCAACTTTCCTGCGCCGATTTGGGCCGCACCCGTACGCGAACACGGTATGACCCTGCTCGAAAATTGGCCGCAACAAATCAAAAACTTAATCGCTTAAACTTTCAGACGGCCTATAAGGGCCGACACGCCCAGTTCAGGCCGTCTGAACATATAACGAAAGGAAAACCTCAATGACTTCCACCACGCGCCGCCATTTTCTGCGCACCTGCTCTGCCGCGGCAGGCGCAGGGTTGTTGCAAGCCTGCGGTACAGGCACGACCACCACGCCGCAAACCAAAACCACTTCCACCACCGCGAAAGCCCAAACCGTGCAACCTAAGCAACCCCATCCGCCACGTTCCGGCGACAACCTCCTGCGCGTTGTTGCGCCGTCAGGCTTCGCCGAAGACCCCAACCGCGTAACCACCGGCCTGACCCGCCTCTACAACGCAGGCTTTACCGTAACCAACCAACAGGCAGGCAGCCGCCGTTACCAACGCTTCGCCGGCTCCGATGCCCAACGTGCCGCCGACTTCCAAGACGTTGCCAGCGGCCGCGTCGAAACGCCCAAAGTCCTCATGGGCCTGCGCGGAGGCTATGGCGCGGCACGTATCCTGCCGCAAATCGACTTCGCCTCACTCGGCGCCAGAATGCGCGAACGCAGCACATTGTTCTTCGGCTTCAGCGACGTGTGCGCCGTCCAACTCGCCCTGTTGGCCAAAGGCAATATGATGAGCTTTGCCGGCCCGATGGTGTACAGCGAATTCGGCAAAGCAGACCCCAGCGTCTTTACCATGGATTCCTTCATCCGCGGCACGACCAACAACGTCAACATCGTTGATGTTCCGACCATCCAACGCGCCGATGTCAACGTCGAAGGCACATTGTGGGGCGGCAACCTCAGCGTTCTCGCATCCCTCGCCGGCACACCTTACATGCCCGATATTCAAGGCGGCATCCTCTTTATCGAAGACGTCAGCGAGCAGCCTTACCGCATCGAGCGTATGCTCAATACGCTTTATCTGTCAGGTGTTTTGCAAAAACAACGCACCATCATCTTCGGCGATTTCCGCATGGGCACCATCCGTGACGCGTACGATTCCAGCTACGACTTCTCCGCCGTCGTCAACCACATTTCGCGCACCGCCAAGATTCCTGTGTTGACCGGTTTCCCATTCGGCCACATCACCAACAAAACCACTTTCCCGTTGGGTGCGCATGCCAAAGTCCGCAGTACCGGCAACGGCGGTTATTCCGTCACCTTCAGCGGCTACCCGACGCTGAACCCGTCCGCGCTGACGCTCAACAACCTGCTGCCGCCTCCCGTGCCGACTTACGACAGCACCATCTACCGCGACAGCATTACTGAAGAAGTGACCGAATAAGGCTTGTTCAAATCAAAAGGCCGTCTGAAACCCAGTTTCAGACGGCCTTTTTATATCTTCATCTTAACCGTAACGTCGTTGGAAATCTTTCATAAATTCGGCCAACGCGTTCACACCTTCAAGCGGCATCGCATTGTAAATGCTGGCGCGCATACCACCGACGGTTTTATAGCCCTTGAGCAGGCACAAGCCCTGCAACTCGGCCTCCAACACAAAGTGGCGGTCCAAATCCTCGCTTGCGGTTTTGAAGACCACGTTCATTTTGGAACGCGCATCAGGATAAATATCGTTGATGTAAAAACCGCCGCTGCCGTCTATCGCCTCATACAAGGTTTGCGCCTTCATTCGATTGACCGCTTCAATTTTTTTCACACCGCCCTGCGTTTGCAACCAGCGGAACACCAAGCCCGACATATAAATCGCATAGGTGGACGGCGTGTTGTACATACCGTCGCGGTTGATATGAGAACGGTAGTTGAACACATCGGGAATATCGTTCGGACAACGCTCCAGCAAATCCTCGCGGATAATGACCACGGTCGCACCGGCTGGGCCGATATTTTTTTGCGCGCCGGCATAAATCAGGCCGTAATCGGATACATCAAACTCACGCGACAAAATCTCGCTCGACATATCACACACCAGCGGCGGCAGGCCGTCTGAAAGTTTGGGGACGTTTTGATACTGCAAGCCGTTCACGGTTTCATTAATCGCAAAATGAACAAACGCGGAATTCGGGTTGACATCCCAATCCTCAACCGCAGGCAGATTTTTATAGGCATATTGCTCGCCGCCATGCGCGGCCAAACGGATTTCGGCATTGCTTAAACGGCTCATCTGTTCATAGGCAATACGGCTCCAGTTGCCCGTTACCACCGCGTCGGCAGTCGCAAAACCGTGCGCCAAATTCATGGCCGCCATATTGAATTGCGCGGTCGCACCGCCCTGTAAAAATAGGATTTTATAGTTGGACGGAATATTCAAAAGCTGGCGCAAGTCTTGTTCGGCATGATGCAGAATACTCAAAAACATATCCGAACGGTGGCTCATCGCCATCACGGGAAAGCCCGTACCGTTGTAGTCGAGCATTTCCTGTTGCGCGGTACGCAATACCGTTTCCGGCAATACGGCAGGACCTGCGGAAAAATTGTAAATCGGGTGTGCGGACATGGCGGCCTTCTTTCTTATTCGGTGGGTATGAAGAAATTGTAGAACCGCCTTGCACATTGTGCAAGCACGAAAAATCAGAAAATCCAAGGCCGTCTGAAAACAAAGCAATACCAATTATTTGTTTTCCAAACTAATTTAAGAAACACCACACCAAAACTTGTCAACAATTTCCTTTTCAGACGGCCTCAACCCTCCCCTTTACATTTAAGCAATCACTTCAAAAAATCCACGCCAAATCAACACTTTTCTTTTATCTTGAAAACAGTTATAATAGGCCAATTTTTCAAATCACACGAAAAATGGCCGCGCGGCCATTTTTTTGTTTATGTACTTCTGGAGAAGCATGGATATTCAAAGCATTCTTGATAAAACCCTGCCTGGCTTGGGCTACGAGCTGGTCGATTTCGAACTGACCGCACAAGGCGATTTACGCGTTTTCATCGATAAAGAAGGCGGCATCACCGTCGAAGACTGCGCTACTGTCAGCAACCATCTGAGCCGCGTGTTTATGGTTGAAGACATCGACTACAAACGTTTGGAAATCTCCAGCCCTGGCCTTGACCGTCCGTTGAAAAAAGCCGCCGACTTCGTGCGCTTTGCCGGCCAGAACGCCAAAATCAAAACACGCCTGCCGATTGATGGTCAGAAAAACTTCATCGGCCGCATCGAATCTTGCGAAAACGACATCGTTACCGTCTCTTTCGACGGCAAAACCGCCCAAATCGAATTGAGCAACATCGACAAAGCCCGTTTGCGCCCCGAATTTAAATTTTAAAAACCGATTACTTGGAGATTCTAGAAAATGAGTCGCGAAATGTTACAGCTGGCCGAAGCGCTGGCAAGTGAAAAAAACGTTGAAACGGAAGTCGTATTCAAAGCCCTTGAATTCGCCCTCTCTACTGCCGCCAAGAAAAAAGCCGACCGCGAGCACATGGACGTGCGTGTCGAAATCGACCGCGATACCGGCGAATACCAAACCTTCCGCCGCTGGCTGATTGTTGCCGATGAAGACTACACCTACCCCGACGTAGAAAAAACCATCGAGGAAATCCAAGAAGAAATTCCCGGCACAACCATCCAAATCGGCGAATACTACGAAGAGCAGCTGCCAAACGAAGGTTTCGGCCGCCAAGCCGCACAAACTGCCAAACAAATCATCCTGCAACGCATCCGTGATGCGGAGCGCGAGCAAAACCTGAACGAGTTCCTCGCTTCTAAAGAAGACATCGTTTCCGGTACGGTAAAACGCGTCGAGCGCCACGGCATCATCGTTGAAGTCGTCGCGGGCAAACTCGACGCACTGATTCCGCGCGAAGAAATGATTCCGCGCGAAAACTTCCGCAGCGGCGACCGCATCCGCGCCCTCTTCCTGCGTGTGGACGAAATCGGCAATACCGGCCGCAAACAAGTCATTTTGAGCCGTACCAGCGGCGACTTCTTGGCCAAACTCTACGCCAACGAAGTACCTGAAATTGCAGACGGCCTGTTGGAAATCCGCGAAGTAGCACGCGACCCCGGCCAACGCGCCAAAGTTGCCGTTAAAGCCAACGACCAACGCATCGACCCGCAAGGTACTTGTATCGGCGTGCGCGGTTCTCGTGTTAACGCCGTGAGCAACGAATTGTCCGGCGAACGCATCGACATCGTATTGTGGTCTCCTGAGCCTGCGCAATTCGTGATGAATGCGCTGTCTCCTGCCGAAGTGAGCCGCATCGTGATTGATGAAGACAAACACGCTGTTGACGTGATTGTTGATGAAAACCAACTGGCGCTGGCCATCGGCCGCGGCGGTCAAAACGTCCGTCTGGCTTCCATCCTGACCGGCTGGCAGCTGAACATCATGACCGTTGAAGAAGCCGACGAGCGCAATGCCGCCGAAGACGCGGTTATCCGCAACCTCTTCACCACCCACTTGAACATCGACGACGAAACCGCCGATATCTTGGTGGAAGAAGGCTTTGCCACTTTGGAAGAAGTTGCTTACGTTCCAGCGGCAGAATTACTCGCCATTGACGGCTTTGACGAAGAAATTGTTGAAACCCTGCGCAACCGCGCACGCGACGCTATCCTGACCATTACCATCGCCGCAGAAGAAAAACTGGGTGAAGTGTCTGAAGACATGCGCAATTTAGACGGCGTAAATTCCGATATGTTGCGCAAACTGGCCGAAGCCGGCGTTACCCAACGCGATGATCTGGCCGAATTGTCTGTTGACGAATTGGTCGAAATTACCGGTGTTGACGAAGAAGAAGCCAAAAAAGTGATTTTGGCTGCACGCGAACACTGGTTTACTGAAGAAAATAACTAAGGGGGTACTGAATGAGTAATACAACCGTAGCGCAATTTGCCGCCGAACTAAACCGCCCCGTCGATGATTTGCTTAAACAATTGAAAGAAGCCGGGGTCAACAAAAACAGTGGTAATGACAGCATAACCACTGACGACAAACAACTGTTGACTGCTTACCTGCAAAAGAAAAACGGCAGCAATAGCGGCACCATCAGCATCCGCCGCAAAAAAACCGAAGTCAGCACCGTTGATGGCGTAAAAGTGGAAACACGCCGCCGCAGCCGTGCCGTTACCATTCCTTCTTCCGAAGAATTGGCAGCGGAAGCCAAAGCCAAAGTAGCAGCGGAAAACCAAAAAGCCGAAGCAGAAAAAGCAGCCGCCCAAGCTGCCGAAGAAAAAGCCAAAGCTGAAGCAGAAGCTGCCGCCAAAGCCGAAGCCCGTGCCAAAGCAGAGGCTGAAGCAGCCAGACTGAAAGCAGCCAAAGCCGCACCAAAAGCGGAAGGCAAACCTGCCGAAGCCCAAAAAGAAGAAGCCAAACCGGTTGAAGCCGTAGAAGCCAAGGCCGAAGCAAAAGTTGAAGCTAAAGCAGACAACAAGCCGTCTGAAAAATCCGTTGAAGCTGAAAAACCAGCCGAAGCCAAGAAACCTGCCAAAGCCAAACAAGACAAAGGCGGCAAAGGCAAAGAAGCGAAAAAGGCAGCCAAACCTGCCGCTCCTGCCGTACCGCAACCTGTCGTCAGCGTGGAAGAACAGGCTCAACGCGATGAAGAAGCCCGTCGTGCCGCCGCCCTGCGTGCGCATCAAGAAGCCTTGTTGAAAGAAAAACAAGAGCGTCAAGCACGCCGTGAAGCCATGAAACAACAGGCCGATCAAGACTCAAAACCTACTAAAGAAGCCAAATCAGGCGAACGCAATAAACCTGCCGAGAAAGCAAAAGCGGCATCCGGCGAAGGCAAATCCGAACACAACGCGCGCGGTAAAAAAGAAGACCGTCGTGACCGTGACGAAGAAAACCAAGGCCGTAACGCCAAAGGCAAAGGCGGCAAAGGTGGTCGCGACCGCAACAATGCACGCAATGGCGACGACGATCGCGTACGCGGCGGTAAAAAAGGCAAAAAACTCAAACTTGAGCCAAACCAACACGCCTTCCAAGCGCCGACCGAACCTGTCGTACACGAAGTTTTGGTACCTGAAACCATTACCGTTGCCGACTTGGCACACAAAATGGCCGTTAAAGGCGTCGAAGTGGTTAAAGCCCTGATGAAAATGGGCATGATGGTAACCATTAACCAATCTATCGACCAAGACACTGCCCTGATTGTAGTGGAAGAACTCGGCCACATCGGCAAACCTGCTGCAGCCGACGACCCTGAAGCATTCCTGGATGAAGGCGTTGAAGCAGTTGAAGCCGAAGCATTGCCGCGTCCACCGGTTGTTACCGTGATGGGTCACGTTGACCACGGTAAAACTTCCCTGCTGGACTACATCCGCCGCGCCAAAGTGGTACAAGGCGAAGCGGGTGGCATTACCCAACACATCGGTGCATACCACGTTGAAACCCCTCGCGGCGTGATTACTTTCTTGGATACTCCGGGTCACGAAGCGTTTACCGCAATGCGTGCGCGCGGTGCGAAAGCAACCGATATCGTGATCCTCGTGGTTGCCGCCGACGACGGCGTGATGCCGCAAACCATCGAGGCAATTGCCCACGCTAAAGCCGCCGGCGTACCAATTGTGGTTGCCGTCAACAAAATCGATAAAGAAGCCGCCAACCCTGAGCGTATCCGCCAAGAGCTGACTGCGCACGAAGTCGTGCCTGACGAATGGGGCGGCGATGTACAGTTTATCGACGTTTCCGCTAAAAAAGGCCTGAACATCGATGCATTGCTCGAAGCCGTCTTGCTCGAAGCCGAAGTTTTGGAACTGACTGCCCCAGTCGATGCACCTGCCAAAGGTATCATTGTTGAGGCACGTTTGGACAAAGGCCGCGGCGCGGTTGCCACATTGCTGGTTCAAAGCGGTACACTGAAAAAAGGCGATATGCTGCTGGCCGGTACTGCATTCGGTAAAATCCGTGCAATGGTTGACGAAAACGGCAAAGCCATCAATGAAGCCGGCCCGTCTATCCCTGTCGAAATCCTCGGCTTGTCCGATGTACCGAACGCAGGCGAAGATGCAATGGTATTGGCCGACGAGAAAAAAGCGCGCGAAATCGCCCTCTTCCGTCAAGGCAAATACCGCGACGTGCGCTTAGCCAAACAACAGGCCGCAAAACTGGAAAACATGTTCAACAACATGGGCGAAAACCAAGCCCAATCCTTGTCCGTCATCATCAAAGCAGACGTACAAGGTTCTTACGAAGCTTTGGCTGGCAGCCTGAAAAAACTGTCCACCGACGAAGTGAAAGTGAACGTGTTGCACAGCGGCGTGGGCGGCATTACCGAATCGGATGTCAACTTGGCCATCGCTTCCGGCGCATTCATCATCGGCTTTAACGTCCGTGCAGATGCTTCCGCACGCAAACTGGCTGAGAATGAAAACGTGGAAATCCGTTACTACAACATCATTTACGATGCCATCGACGACGTGAAAGCCGCCATGAGCGGTATGCTCTCTCCGGAAGAGAAAGAGCAAGTAACCGGCACGGTCGAAATCCGTCAGGTTATCTCCGTTTCCAAAGTCGGTAATATTGCAGGCTGTATGGTTACCGATGGGGTGGTCAAACGCGATTCCCATGTCCGCCTCATCCGCAACAACGTGGTTATCCATACCGGCGAGCTATCTTCTTTGAAACGCTACAAAGACGACGTCAAAGAAGTCCGCATGGGCTTCGAGTGTGGTCTGATGCTCAAAGGCTACAACGAGATTATGGAAGGCGACCAACTCGAATGTTTCGACATCGTCGAAGTTGCCCGTACTCTGTAATCAGACAGACCGTCTGAAAAATTAGAAGCAGGTTTTGCAATGCGAAACCTGCTTCTAATTTTTCAGACGGCCTTTTTACAACCATTCATAGTTTGAAACTATTGAAATTGATGTGTGGTATATAAGAAACAAAACAGCCGCACAAGGCAAAGCCATTTGGCAAAAGAATAGACGGCAAACTAAGCCTGATAAGGCTCTCTATATATTGTCATATCTTAACGTTTCTGTTGTTTTTCTCAAATTTCGGCACTAGTATATACAGCCTAAACACAATACAAATTAAGCAATACCGGTCATATGCCGGATACGTTTACTTCCTTGTTACTCTCATCAATATCTAAAGAAAATATCATGACAATCGAAAAAGCAATGCGCATCCGCAATGCGCAATTTGAATTACGACATTTAGAGCAATTACAGCCATCCCCTATTGCACAAGCAACAACAGGTACATCGGGAGATGACGTTTATTATGTAACCCGCAGCGACGATAAAATCATTGAAAATCCAAATGGTGGCGATGATACGGTTTACAGCAACGTCAGCTATACCCTTCCAAACCACGTTGAAAACCTTGTTTTGACGGGTACAGCCAACATCTTCGGTGCAGGCAACAACAGCAACAACATCCTCATCGGCAATGAAGGCCGCAACCGCCTCAACAGCGGCCGCGGAGACGACATCGTTTACGGCGGTGGCGGTAACGATTTCATCAACGGCGGCGAAGGCGACGACCGTCTTTTCGGCGAAACAGGCAATGACACCCTCAACGGAGAAACAGGCAACGATGTGCTTGAAGGTGGCGAAGGTGACGACACCTACCTTTTCTCTGCCAAAAGCGAGCAAGACACCATCATCGACAACCAAGGCCACAACAGCATCCGCTTCCATACTGACCTGAGCCTTAACGATTTAACCGTTGAAGTCCGAAACAATGAAACCGGCGGTCATGACTGGCTGATTGCCGTGAAAAACAGCAACGCCGTTTTAACCATCAAAAACCAATACACTCAAAACGGTACCACACCGGCAGTCTCCCACTTCATCATTGGCACACAAAAACTGGATGTAAACAACTTTGCCAAATATTTCGATATTTCCCTGACTGAGCATACCGAAAGCGGTCAGACCATCGATGGCAGCGACGACAATGACTACCTCATCGGCACATCCGGCGATGATATTATCGACGGCAAGGCCAGTTCCGACATTATGGAAGGCGGAGACGGCAATGACACTTACTACGTTGATGATGTAAAAGACGTGGTGATTGAACAGGCTGGCGGCGGCGAAGACACCGTATTCAGCAGCATTTCCCATACTGCCGCTATCCACGTCGAAAATGTTACCTTAACCGGCTCGACCAATATTTTTGCCGCCGGCAACAACAGCAATAACATTCTGACCGGTAACGAAGGCCGCAACCGCCTCAACAGCGGACGCGGTGATGATACTGTTTACGGCATGGGTGGCAACGACAACCTCAACGGCGGCGAGGGCAACGATTATCTGGATGGCGGCGACGGTAACGATGTCATCAATGGTGATTCAGGCGACGACATTTTGGTGGGCGGCAAAGGTAAAGACATTCTGAAAGGCGGCGCCGGAAACGATACCTATATCTACGGCGACAACGATACCATTATCGACAACCAAGGCATCAATACCCTCAAGTTTTCAGACGGCCTGAACAATGCCAAGCTCAACCTGAAGACCATTCATAACGATGATGGCAGCCAAAGCTGGGAAATTACTTCCGAACAAGGTTCAGCCCTGATTCAAAACCAAATCGGCGCGGATGGCAGTATTTCCATCGACCGTTTCCAGTTCAACGACCAAACCTACACTGCCGCGCAGTTCCAACAGGCCTTCCAACCAGTGAAAGCCGAAACCATTAAATTTGCCGGCACAAACGGCGACGACACTTTGCATGGTAATGCAGCCGACAATGAAATTGACGCTGGCAACGACGGCCATGACACCCTCTATGGCCACGACGGAGATGACATCTTACGCGAACACAGCGAAACCTATTACGGCAACGAACCTGCTTCCGACGATAAATTCTATGGTGGCAACGGTAACGACAAACTCTATGCCCATGTAGGCACCGACTTACTCGACGGCGGCGCAGGCAATGATTATCTGGAAGGCGGAGAACACAACGACACCTATGTTTTCGGAAAAGGTTACGGCCACGACACCATTTTCGACTACAACTTCGGTTTTGATAGCGAGGCAAGCCTACACAGACTCAACGCTAATGTCGTTAAATTTACCGGCGGCATTACCCTTGACGACCTCGAAATTACCGTTGAAAAAGGTTACGACAAAACCGGGATTGCCGACATACCCGACAGCAACCAATTTGTATCCCCCCCCCTGTTGGATGGCGATACTTGGCATATCCGCATTAAAGGCACGGACGATGTTTTAACCATCAAAAACCAAAGCGGTATTTATGGTGCGATTTCCGAGTTTCAGTTTGACGGCAATACCTCATACAGCACAGGCGAGCTGATCAACCACTTCAAACTGTCTATCCCGCACATGATCGGCAACAAAAACATCGTCCAATACACAGGCCAACCCGTTGAAGAACTCAACCGTGATGTGTACAACAACTTCAATCACACCATCCACGCCGATAGCGACAACAGCGATTTAGATTTGTCGCATTACACTTCTGTTGTCGAATACAGGGGCAACCGAAGCGATGAAACCATTACTTTGGGCCGAGGCATCAACATCGTTGATACGGCCGGCGGCAACGATACCATTACCGACCCGGGTGCCGACAACACCGTTATCATGTTTGGCAGAAACAGCGGCAACGACACCTTTAATCCGTATGGTGGCAGCGATACCCAAGTCCTTTTCAAAGAAGGGCTGACGCTGAAAGATTTACAGTTGAAAACCGGCGATGATTGGGTCTTAACCATCAAAGATACAGGCGACACCCTGACCATCCATGACATTGCCAACAATAATGTCGACAGCTTTGTATTCGGAAACGGTAAGAGCTACACCGCCGATGAAATCAGCAAAGCACTGATTACTGAAAATACACAAAACAACGGTATCCTGTAAAACTCAAAGGCCGTCTGAAACCTTAATTCAGACGGCCTTAGTCCTTTGCTGATTTATTTATCGTTCTGCTATATAATTATTCTCATTCGAATTCACAAGAAAGAATAAAAATGGATGCCTTAAATCTCCTCACCACTCGTCGCTCTTCCAAAAAACTGACTGCTCCTGCACCCAATGCCGAGCAACTGGAACAAATGCTGCAAGCGGCAACACAAGTACCTGATCACGGCAATATGCGCCCTTACCGCTTTACTGTAATTCAAAGCGAGGCCGGCTTACAACGTTTCCGCGAGCTTTTGGGCAAGACCGTTACCGAACTCAACTTCGGTGATGATGCCATGAAAAAGGCCGAACGCGTCGGCAACATGGCGCCTATGATTATTGGCGTTACATTTGCGCCAAACCGTGAAGTGGCGAAACCCAAACCTGAATGGGAGCAAATGCTGACTGCAGGCTGCGCCGCCTATGCTTTACAACTGGCTGCTTCTGCTCAAGGCTTCGACAATGTTTGGATTACGGGCATGTGGGTCAACAGCCCATTGTTGCGCGAAGCATTTGAGTGTGCCGACAAAGACAAAATCATCGGCCTGATGATGATTGGTTCGCCGACCGAAGAAGGAAGCGGCCCGAAAAATACCAACTTAGAATGTTTTACAACTTATTGGTAAAGCCTGAAAATACTAAGGCCGTCTGAAAAACCTGATTTAATGGTTTTCAGACGGCCTTTTTATGTCTCTTGTCAAAATATCAAGCAGGATTCATAAACGCTTCAACTTCTTCCAAAGAAATATCCGCCGTCGCGCCATGACGTGAAGCCACCAATGCACCCAGCGCACAAGCAAAAGCAATGGCTTCTTGAGGAGGCGCATTATTGAGCAGCTTGTAAGTCAAACCACCAAGAAAGCTGTCGCCGGAGCCGACAGTATCCACCACTTTGACGCGGAAACCGCAATGACGGTACAACTCGCCGTCCTTATACAAAACCGCGCCATGACTACCCAAAGTCACACACAAGATTTTGACGCCGGTCAGCTCAACGAGGTAGCCGATATTTTGTTCGATACTGTGATAAGGAGAACCGTAAGCCGCAGCCAACTCATACAGCTCATCATCATTGAGTTTGACCATATCGGACTGTTTCATGGTCTCAAGCAAGCGGTCAATATCGTAATGAGGCTTACGCAGATTAACGTCAAAAATTTTGAATTTGGCTTCTTTCAGCAAAACCGCCAAGCTTTTACGCGAAACTTCATCGCGGGTTGCCAAGCTGCCAAAAACGAAAGCATCTGATTCTGCCACACGTTTGATTGCCGCATCATCAACCGCAATCCTGTCCCACGCGCAAGGATAAACAATCTCATAAGACGCACTGCCAGACTTGTCCAAGTGTACTTTCACCAAGCTGGTCGCACATTCGTGACAAACCTGCAAATAATCAGTATTGACGTTTTTACTTTGAATTTGACGTAGCAATTCCTCGCCATCGGCATCATCGCCGCGACGACTGATGATGACAGCATCGATACCCAAAGACTGCAAACGGACAGCAACATTTAGGGGTGCACCACCCAATACCTTTCCGTTTGGAAAATCGTCCCACAGCACTTCGCCGAAACTGGTTACTTTCATTCTTGGCCTTCCTTTTTTGAGGTTGATTGGCTGGGTCTGCACACCCGACAGATTTTTGCAAATCATGTACTTGTAGTAAAACTCCAGCATCGGGGGCAAAAGTATTATGTTTTAAAATATTGGGACTGACAAGCAATTAAGGGAATATCAGACAATAAACTTGATTCATCACAAAATTATATTGTTCCTATTTTTTCTTTTTCTTTCACATTTATCCCCTCCTGTTTCATTAAAACAAAATATTCTGAAATTTAAATACAAAAGGCCGTCTGAAAACTGATTCAATCAATTTTCAGACGGCCTTTATCGCAGCATTGCAGCGATTAAACTACAACTTCTTCTTTTTTCTTCACTTCTTTGGCAATGTTCTCACGACTCAAGCCAAACATCAGCAAGAGCGGGCTGGCAACCAATACGGAAGAGTAAATACCGAACACGATACCGATAGTCAGCGCCATAGAGAAACCGTGCAAGGCTGCACCGCCAAACACCAGCATAGAAACAACCATTGCCTCGGTCGAACCGTGGGTAATGATGGTACGGCTCATGGTTGCAGTAATCGCGTTGTCGATGACTTCCGGCACAGTGTGGCCGCGCATATGCGGCTTGCGGAAGTTTTCGCGAATACGGTCAAATACCACCACAGATTCGTTTACGGAATAACCCAAAACAGCCAAGATACCTGCCAAGACAGTCAATGAGAATTCCCATTGGAAGAAGGCGAAACAGCCGAGAATAATCACGATATCGTGCATATTCGCAATAATCGCGGATACTGCAAAACGCCACTCAAAACGCATGGACAAGTAAATAATAATACCTGCCACCACGAAGCCCAATGCCATCAAACCATTGGTAACCAATTCTTCACCAACCTGAGGGCCGATGAATTCGACTTGGCGCAAGGTAACGTCAGGGTTGTCTTTTTTCAGCAAATCCATCACTTGGTTGGACAGCTGTGCAGACGTTACGCCTTCTTTGTTCGGCAGGCGAATCATAATGTGTTTATTCGTACCCAAGGCCTGAACCTGTACATCACCCATTTTCAGCGTATCGAGGCGTTCGCGCGTTTTATTCACATCCACGCCCTGCTGATATTGGACTTCCATCACCGTACCGCCTGTAAATTCGACGGAGAAATTCAGGCCTTTGGTTACCAAAAAGAACACGGCGGCGATAAACGTAACCAACGAAATAAAAGTCGTCAGTTTGCCGTAGCTCATAAACGGAATATCACGTTTGATTTTAAATAATTCCATGTTTTACTCCTTGCCTTCTGCCATTTCAGCTTTCGGCTTCCATACCGAACCGATGGAAATATTTTGCAATTTGCGGCGACGGCCGTACCACAGGTTGACCAAAGCACGGAACACGACCACGGATGAATACATCGAAGTCAGAATACCGATACAGTGTACAACCGCAAAACCGCGTACCGGGCCGGAACCGAATACCAACAAAGCGATACCGGCAATCAGGGAGGTCAAGTTGGAATCGACAATGGTTGCCCAAGCGTGTTGGAAACCGAGGTTGATGGCCTGCTGTGGTACGACACCGGCACGCAGTTCCTCACGGATACGTTCATTAATCAACACGTTGGAGTCAATCGCCATACCCAAGGTCAAAGCCAAGGCGGCAATACCCGGCAAGGTCAGCGTTGCCTGCATGGCAGACAAAATACCCACCAAAAACAAGATATTGGTACTCAAGGCAATGGTAGAGAAGAAACCCATCAAGCGATAGTAAATCACCATGAATGCAGCAACAGCGGCAAAGCCCCACAAGGTAGAGTGGAAACCTTTTTCAATGTTTTCTTTACCCAAAGACGGGCCGATGGTACGTTCTTCGACAATCTGCATCGGCGCGGCCAGCGAACCGGCGCGCAGCAACAATGAAGTATCGTTGGCTTCGGCTGTCGTCATGCTGCCGGAAATCTCCACGCGGCCACCGGTAATGGCGGCTCGGATGACAGGCGCGGTCACGACTTCGGATTTACCTTGGTCGATCAACACCATAGCCATACGTTTACCCACATTGGCCGAAGTCAATTCGCCAAAAATGCTGCCGCCCGCACTATCCAGGCTCAGGCTCACGGCAGGCGCGCCCATTTGGTCAAAGCTAGGTTGCGCATCGTTGATGTTGTCGCCGGTTAGTTCAACTTGTTTGTTGACCAAGATAGTTTCCGGATGATCGCCACCGCTTGACAGCAATTCGTAACCGGTCGGCACATTGCCGTTCAAAGCTTCTTGCAGTTTGATCGGATCGTCTTCCACCATACGCACTTCCAAAGTCGCAGTACGACCGATAATATCTTTTGCTTTGGCAGTATCTTGCACGCCCGGCAGCTGTACGACAATGCGGTCAAGGCCGGATTGTTGGATAACCGGTTCGGCTACGCCCAATTCGTTCACACGGTTGTGCAACGTATTGATATTTTGTTTAACTGCATCAGAACGTACTTTATTGATTGCCTCTTCAGACAAAGTCAGCACGATATTGTTACCGTCCGGCAGCAGCGTGGCTTCAGGGAACAATTTTTGCAACTGAGGCAAGGCTTTTTGTACATCGGCAGCATCTTGCAAAGGCACGGTCAGACCGTTTTCAGTCTGATGCACCGTGCCGGTACGGATTTTTTCGCGGCGCAATTCGCGGCGGATATCGCCGGAATAACGTTCAAACGTTTTCTGCATCGCGGCTTTCATGTCCACCTGCATGGTGAAATGCACGCCGCCGCGCAAGTCCAGACCCAGGAACATCGGATTGGCTTTGATTTTCGCCATCCACTCAGGGCTGTCTGCCAACAGGTTGAGCGCGGTAATATAGCCCTCGCCCAAAGTATTTTCGATGACGTCGCGCGCTTTCAGTTGCGTTTCGGTATCTTTGAAACGCACTTTCAGCGAGTTGTCGACGATGAACATACCATCAGTCTGAATACCTGCCTGTTTCAGCGCGGCATCCACTTTAGACTGGGTTTGCTCATTGATAACGATGGCTTGTCGGTTGGTCGATACCTGTACGGCAGGCGTTTCACCGAAAAGGTTGGGCAGCGAGTAAACAGCCGCAACCACAATCGTGAACGCAATCAGCAGGTATTTCCATAAAGGATAACGGTTCATGGTAAACCTTTGCTTTATTTATAAAGGCAAACAGCCGCGCTCGGAAAATGAGGCGGCTTTTTGCAAAAAAACGGATTATTCGGCTTTCGCGGCAATCGCGTTGCGCTCAACTTCCACTTCGATTTTCGCACCTTGACCGATGTCGACAGTGTAGAATTGCTCGCCGACTTTGGTCACGCGGCCTTTGAAGCCTGCCGCCAAAACGACTTTATCGCCGACTTTCAAAGCGGCCAACATCGCTTGGTGCGCTTTGAATTTCTTTTGTTGAGGACGCATAATCAGGAAGTAGAACACCACCATGATCAGCACTAAAGGGGCAAATTGAGCCACTGCTTGATTCATAATATATCCGTTCTTTCAAGTTTTAGATTAAGTAAAAAACTGCACACTGCAATCAAATACATTGGTTGGACTGTAAAATTGAGCTATTCTAAAGGTCGTCTGAAAAATTTCCAAGTATTTCCGTATTTATTAACCATATTTAGCAGTCTTTACGACTTGTCCGACACATACTGTTCCATGTTCAAAAAAATCCTTTGGCGCATCAGCACCCGCCTACGCCGTTTGTTTGGCAAAAACGCCCGCACCGTATGGATTTCGCATCCGATATTCCTACAGCACCAGCCGGGGCCTAACCATCCCGACAGGCCCGAACGCATCAGCTCCATTCAAACTGCCTTAAAACAAGAAGGCATTTGGCGTCGCCTGCAAACCACCGAAGCACCGGAAATCAAAGATGCGCAGCTGGCATTGGTCCACTCGCGCAACTATCTGCACGAGTTGGAAGCCGCCCAGCCGCTCCCCGGCAAAATCCACCGCATCGATGACGATACGGTCATCTGCCACGACTCCCTTCAAGCCGCCCGTTTTGCGGCCGGAGCCGTTGTCAAGGCAGTCGATATGGTGATGAATAAAAAAGCCTGGCATGCTTTTTGCGCCATCCGCCCGCCAGGCCACCATGCCCACAGCAACAGCGCCGGCGGATTTTGCCTGATCAACAACACCGCCACCGGCGTGATGCACGCCATTGCCCAATACCGCTTGCAACGCATCGCCGTCATCGATTTCGACGTCCACTTCGGCGATGGAACGGCGGAGATTCTCCAAGACGATCCGCGCGTGATGTTTTTCAACCTGTTTGAAACCGATATCTTTCCCTTCCCTCAGGCGGAACAATACGCCGGCAATAAAAATATGCTGCATACGCCCCTCAAACCAGGCACAGGCAGCCGTATCTTCCGCACGACCATCCGCGAACAATGGCTGCCCAAGCTCACGGCCTTCCGCCCCGAGTTGGTGTTGCTTTCGGCAGGTTTTGACGGGCATAAACAAGACGAAACAGGCCGTCTGAACCTGCATGAAGCCGATTTTGCCTGGCTGACGCACAAAATCGTCCAAGCAACGGCAAGCTGCCAAGGACGTGTTGTTTCCGTGCTGGAAGGCGGCTATACCTTGGAATCCATGTCCAAATCCGCCGCCGCCCACATCCGCGTATTGGCGGGCTTAAGCAAGGCCGATTACGTCATCGCCTACCAAAAGCATCTGAAGCGCGGCAAAAGTAACAATCCTACACCATAACGCATTCAAACTATTGCCCAGGCCGTCTGAAAACAGATTATCCATTTCAGAAGGCCTTTTTTTTCATTTACAAACTTTAATTTGAGCAAAGACAAACCATTTCCATATTATCAGTAGTAAAATAACAAACATAAAACATATCAATAAAAACATTTCACACGCCACACTGCTTCCCTTTCCCCAATTGACCGTCTTTTTCAGACGGCCTCCACTTTAAAAAAGGAGCGTTACAATGAAAGCAGCACGTTTTTATAACAAAGGCGACATCCGCATCGAAGACATTCCCGAGCCAACCGTAGCTCCGGGTACTGTCGGCATCAATGTTGCTTGGTGCGGTATCTGCGGTACAGACCTGCATGAATTCATGGAAGGCCCGATTTTCATTCCGCCTTGCGGCCATCCGCACCCAATCTCCGGCGAGTCTGCGCCAGTCACCATGGGTCACGAGTTCTCCGGCGTGGTTTATGCCGTAGGCGAAGGCGTGGACGACATCAAAGTCGGTCAACACGTTGTTGTCGAACCCTACATCATCCGCGACGACGTACCGACCGGCGAAGGCAGCAACTACCACCTCTCCAAAGACATGAACTTCATCGGCTTGGGCGGCTGCGGTGGCGGCTTGTCTGAAAAAATTGCCGTTAAACGCCGTTGGGTACACCCTATTTCCGACAAAATCCCATTGGACCAAGCTGCTTTGATTGAGCCTCTGTCTGTCGGCCACCATGCTTATGTACGCAGTGGCGCGAAAGAAGGCGACGTCGCATTGGTCGGCGGCGCAGGCCCAATCGGTTTGCTGTTGGCTGCCGTACTGAAAGCCAAAGGCATCAAAGTCATCATCACCGAATTGAGCAAAGCGCGTAAAGACAAAGCACGCGAAGCCGGCGTGGCCGACTACATCCTCGACCCATCCGAAGTCGATGTCGTTGAAGAAGTGAAAAAACTGACCAACGGCGAAGGCGTAGACGTTGCATTCGAATGCACCAGCGTCAACAAAGTGCTGGACACCATGGTCGAAGCATGCCGTCCGACTGCGAAAGTCGTCATCGTATCCATTTGGAGCCACCCCGCTACCATCAACGTCCACAGCGTTGTGATGAAAGAGCTGGACGTGCGCGGCACCATCGCCTACTGCAACGACCACGCCGAAACCATCAAATTGGTTGAAGAAGGCAAAATCAACCTTGAGCCTTTCATCACCCAACGCATCAAACTGGACGAATTGATTTCCGAAGGCTTCGAGCGCTTGATCCACAACAATGAATCCGCAGTAAAAATCATTGTTAATCCTAATCTTTAATCCTAAGGCTTAAAGAATAAACAGGCCGTCTGAAACTTTTCAGACGGCCTGTTTACTTGATAAATTCCCGAATGGCCCAATCCTCTGCCAACCATTCACTTATCAAGAGCAAAATCTCATGAATCCAAAATACGCCCCACTCTTTCAAACATACACCCTCAATAACGGCGTAACCATCAAAAACCGCCTTGCCGTCGCCCCCATGACCCATTTCGGTTCACAAACCGACGGTTTAATCAGCGACCAAGAGCGTACCTTCCTCAGCAACCGCGCAGGCGATATGGGCCTGTTTATCACGGCCGCCACTTTGGTTCAAAAAGACGGCAAAGCCTTTCACGGCCAACCTGAAGCCACAGGCGAACACTGCCTCGACAGCCTGAAAGAAACCGCACAAATCCTGCGACAACAAGGCACAAAAGCGATTTTGCAAATCCATCACGGCGGTTCCAAAGCCATTGATGACCTTTTGGACGGTCTCGACAAAATCAGCGCTTCCGCCAACGAAGCCGAACACGCACGCGAAGCGACCGCAGAAGAAGTCGAAGCACTCATCGCCTCTTATGCGCAAGCCGCCGATTTGGCGCTTCGTGCCGGTTTTGACGGCGTGGAAATACACGGTGCGAACGGCTATTTAATCCAACAGTTTTACTCTGCCCAAAGCAACCGCCGCAACGACCAATGGGGCGGCAGCTTGGAAAACAGAATGCGCTTCCCGCTGGCCGTTGTCGATGCCGTGGTTGCCGTCCGAGAAAAACACCAGCGCGACGATTTCATTATCGGCTACCGCTTCTCCCCCGAAGAGCCGGGCGAAGACGGCTTAACCATGACCGAAACCGGCGCACTGATTGACGCATTGGTACAAAAACCGCTGCAATATCTGCACGTTTCCCTGTGGGAATTTGATAAAAAAATCCGTCGCGGCGGCGATACCGCCCAAACCCGTATGCAGTTTATCCACGAACGCATCAACGGCAAACTGCCGCTTATCGGCGTGGGCAACCTGTTTACCGCCGACCAAATTTTGGCCGCCTATGAAACCGGCTGGGCAGAATTTATCGCCTTGGGCAAAACCGTGATGATTAATCCGCACATCGCCACGCAAATCCGCGAAGGCCGCGAAGCTGAAATCGAAACGCAACTCGACCCGACACGCGCCGACCATTACGGCCTCCCCGACACCTTGTGGGGATTTGCCTCCAGCGGTACGCAATCATGGCTGCCGCCGGTAAAAGGCGCGGAATGGAAACCGATGGATATTTAATCATCGATTCATAGCACAAGGCCGTCTGAAACTTTTCAGACGGCCTTTGGTTTGGTGCAAACATTGAATTATCAAGCATTTTTTTGTACAATTCCGCATCTTTCAATCTATTGCAGGGCGTGTCGCACACGCCCTTATTTTAGCCTGTTTTCCAACACCCATACCCTTCAGGCCGTCTGAAAAAGCGGCCTGAAACTTTTTGCAAAGAAAACCATGTCCCAAGAAATCCTCGACCAAGTGCGCCGCCGCCGCACGTTTGCCATCATCTCCCACCCTGACGCGGGTAAAACCACGCTGACCGAAAAACTGTTGCTGTTTTCAGGCGCGATTCAGAGCGCGGGTACGGTAAAAGGCAAGAAAACCGGCAAATTCGCCACCTCCGACTGGATGGAAATCGAGAAGCAGCGTGGCATTTCCGTGGCATCAAGCGTGATGCAGTTCGACTACAAAGACCATACCGTCAACCTCTTGGACACGCCGGGACACCAAGATTTCTCCGAAGATACCTACCGCGTATTGACCGCCGTCGACAGCGCCTTGATGGTCATCGACGCGGCAAAAGGCGTGGAAGCGCAAACCATCAAACTCTTGAACGTCTGCCGCCTGCGCAATACGCCGATTGTTACGTTCATGAACAAATACGACCGCGAAGTGCGCGATTCGCTGGAACTCTTGGACGAAGTAGAAAACATCCTGCAAATCCGCTGCGCGCCCGTAACTTGGCCAATCGGCATGGGCAAAAACTTCAAAGGCGTGTACCACATCCTGAACGACGAAATCTATCTCTTTGAAGCGGGCGGTGAACGCCTGCCGCACGAGTTCGACATCATCAAAGGCATCGACAATCCCGAATTGGAACAACGCTTTCCGTTGGAAATCCAACAGTTGCGCGACGAAATCGAATTGGTGCAGGCGGCTTCCAACGAGTTCAATCTCGACGAATTCCTCGCCGGCGAACTCACGCCCGTGTTCTTCGGTTCGGCAATTAACAACTTCGGTATTCAGGAAATCCTCAATTCATTGATTGAATGGGCGCCTGCGCCGAAACCGCGCGATGCGACCGTACGCATGGTCGAGCCAGATGAGCCGAAGTTTTCCGGATTTATCTTTAAAATCCAAGCCAATATGGACCCGAAACACCGCGACCGCATCGCCTTCTTGCGCGTCTGCTCCGGTAAATTCGAGCGCGGCATGAAGATGAAACATCTGCGCATCAACCGCGAAATCGCCGCCTCCAGCGTGGTAACCTTCATGTCGCACGACCGCGAGCTGGTGGAAGAAGCCTACGCCGGCGACATCATCGGCATCCCGAACCACGGCAACATCCAAATCGGCGACAGCTTCTCCGAAGGCGAACAACTGGCATTTACCGGCATTCCCTTCTTCGCACCCGAACTGTTCCGCAGCGTCCGCATCAAAAATCCGCTGAAAATCAAGCAACTGCAAAAAGGTTTGCAGCAACTCGGCGAAGAAGGCGCGGTACAAGTCTTCAAACCGATGAGCGGCGCAGATTTGATTTTGGGCGCGGTCGGCGTGTTGCAGTTTGAAGTCGTTACCTCGCGGCTGGCCAACGAATACGGCGTAGAAGCCGTGTTCGACAGCGCATCCATCTGGTCGGCGCGCTGGGTATCGTGCGAAGACAAGAAAAAGCTGGCGGAATTTGAAAAAGCTAACGCAGGCAATCTGGCGATAGACGCAGGCGGCAACCTCGCCTACCTTGCGCCTAACCGCGTCAACTTAAACCTGACGCAGGAACGCTGGCCGGACATCGTGTTCCACGAAACGCGCGAGCATTCGGTTAAACTGTAAAACGCAAAGGCCGTCTGAAACTTTCAGACGGCCTTTTTTTCATTCGATATCAACCCAATAAATCCCAAGCAAACTTTCCGATGGTCAGGCACAGCAGCAACATAAACCCATAACGCAGCAGCCTGGTTCCGCCGCGCATTGCCAAGCGCGCGCCGACCACGCCGCCGCACAAATTCGCCACCGCCAACGGTATCGCCCATGCCCACACAACATGGCCTTGCGGAATAAAAAACGTCAGCGCAGCAAGATTGGTGGTCGAATTGATGACCTTTGCCGAGGCGTTAGCCGCTAAAAAATCATAGCCGTAAAAGCGGACGAACACAAAAGCCAGCAGGCTGCCCGTTCCCGGCCCGAACACGCCGTCGTAAAACCCGATTAACGCGCCGAAAAATAAGCCCCATAAAGTTTCGCGGCGCGTCAGCTTTTCAGTGCGCACCGTCTGTCCCAAGTCTTTTTTCAAAAAAGTGTACAGACACATGGCAATCATGATGACCAACATCGTCGGTTTCATGTATTGCACGGGGAAATACACCACCGTTTTCGCGCCCAAATATGAAGCGACAAATGCCAACACCGCGGCAGGCAGCAGCATTTTCCACGGCACGGGGATTCGGCGCAGGTATTGCCCCGTCGCAGTCAGCGTGCCGCAGCAGGAAGCAAATTTATTGACACCCATTACCGAGGCCACAGGTGTAGCGTTTGGCAATAGGTTGAATAATCCGGGAATCTGCAATAGCCCGCCTCCGCCAACCGCCGCATCCATCAGCCCTGCGGCAAAGCCGACCAACACCAGATAATAAAAAAACGAATCTGCAAGCATAATGTCCATCTCTAAAAAGCAAAGCGATTTTGCGCGTATTTGCCTGTCCTGACAACCTACAAGGCCGTCTGAAAAACAAGGAACGATATCCTGTTTTCAGACGGCCTTTCTTTTTAAATTCAACCGCTCAAATTGCGGCTTAAAAATTTTTCCATTAAAATGCCGCCCCTTATCTTTCCTACACACAACACATTTTATGGAACATTCCACCCCGACCAAACGCACAGCCCACGACCGAATGGGCATCTTCGCGCATTTCATTTTTGCCAGCCGCTGGCTGCAACTGCCGATTTATATAGGCTTGATTATCGCCCAAGTCATTTATGCCTGTAAGTTCCTCAAATCCTTGTGGCACTTGGTATCCAATTTCAGCATCATGGATGAAAACACCATCATGATCGCCGTATTGAACCTGATTGATGTCGTGATGATTGCCAACCTGTTGACCATGGTCATTGTCGGCGGTTACGAGACCTTCGTTTCCCGCCTCCATGTTGACGAACATCCCGACCAGCCCGAATGGCTCAGTCATGTCAATGCTTCGGTTTTAAAGGTTAAGCTGTCGATGTCCATCATCAGCATTTCCTCCATCCATCTGCTGCAAACCTTCCTCAACGCCGCCAATCTGTCGGAAAAACAAATCATGTGGCAATGTATTACCCACATCTGCTTCCTGATTTCTGCCCTCGCCATGGCTTTAACGGACAAAATCGTGTACAGCACGACGCATAAAGCGCATTGATAAAAAGCAATCAAAAGGCCGTCTGAAATATTTCAGACGGCCTTTTGTTATCTGGCAATGTTTACAGCTCATTGCTTACGCTTGTCCCACCAGGCAAACAAGTTGCCCAAAACCGTTCCCGATACAGAGTGCCAAACGCAGGCAACGGCGGCGGCAACGGCGGACTCGGCATTACCGGGGAAGAATTTAGCACTCAAACCGGTGGCAAGTCCGGCATTTTGTACACCGACTTCGATGGCAAGGGTGCGTTTTTTGGCGGTATTCATGCCGGTCAGCGCGCCGCTGTAATAGCCGAGGATGTAGCCGCCGATGTTGTGGGCAGCGATGGCGAGTACCATAACCAAGGCGGATTCGGCAAATCGGTGGCCGTGAACAGCAGCAACGCCGCCAACGATGCAGGCAAACGCGACAACGGCAACGGCAGGCATAATCGCGCGCACGTCTTCAAACCAATGTTTTTTATGCAGCAATATATTGGCGGCAGAGCCGATAACGACAGGCAACAGGGTAACGAGCAGCATAAATTTGAACATACCCCAGCCGTCCATTTCGACGGTTTGTCCGACCAAATAAGTCATCCACAGCGGCGTCATCACAGGCGCGAGGACGGTGGAGACGGTGGTCATGCCGACCGAAAAGGCGACATCGCCTTTAGCCAAAAAACTCATGATATTGGACGAAACGCCGCCCGGGCAGGTGCCGACCAAAACCAAACCCAGCGTCAATCCGGGCGAGAGGTCAAAGGCTCTGGCAATGCCGATGGCAAGCAGGGGCATAATCGTGTATTGGGCGATTGCGCCGATAAAAATATCGAGCGGACGTTGCGCCAGAATTTGATAATCTTCTTTGCCCAAAGTCATGCCCATACCGAGCATGATGATGCCGAGTACGACGACTTGCGTATCGCCTTTCACCCACGAAAAAGTGGCAGGTTCGATAAAGGCGATGATGGAGGCAAGGACGATAATCAAGGCGGTGAAGCGGGTCATTTGCCGACTGATAGCGGTCAGAAAGTTCATATTTTACTCCTTTGTATGTTTTTATCATGACAATAATTGCCATAATTTAACACATATTAACTCTTGTGCGCAATGACAGTAACGAAACAGGAAATCCATCATCCAATAATGTTTAAAAACAAACCACACTAACTCCACCCAATATCAACACAAAGGCCATCTGAAACCTTTTCAGACGGCCTTGTTTTATCCGTTCATTATCGATTTATTCGATATTTTGAACCTGTTCGCGCATTTGTTCGATTAAGACTTTCAGTTCAACCGACGCTTGCGTGCATTCGGCGGCGATGGCTTTGCTGCCCAAAGTGTTGGCTTCGCGGTTCAACTCCTGCATCAGGAAATCCAAACGTTTGCCTACGCTGCCCTTGCCTTCGGTAACGATACGGCGTACTTCGGCGATATGGGTGCGCAAACGGCTGAATTCCTCATCCACATCGGATTTTTGGATGAATAAAGCAAATTCCTGTTGCAAGCGGTCGTTGTCGATATTGCCGACGGCTTCTGCCAAACGGGTTTTGACTTTATCCATATGCGCTTGCAGAAGGCTGGGGAACAATTCGTTCAAAGCGTCCACAATCTCTTCCATGCCATCCAGGCGTTGCAGCAGGTGCTCACCCAGTTTTTTGCCTTCGCGTTTGCGGGCGGCTGTAAACTCTTTCAAAGCGCTGGTCAATAAATCTTTAACGCCTTTGGCCAAAGCCTCGGCATCTTCGCCCTGGCCTGCCAAAACGCCGGGGAAACGCAAAACGTCTGCCACGCTCAGCTTGCCGAAATTGTGTTCCTTGCGCCATTCTTTGTTCAAATGCGCCAGTTGGGCAACCAAATCCTGATTGACCTCCAAAGTCTGTCCGCCCGAGGAGGCATCCTGCAGCTGGATGCGGCATTCCAATTTACCGCGCGCCACAGCCGCGGCAATCTGCTCGCGCAACGCGCCTTCCAAATAACGCAATTCTTCCGGCATACGGAATTGAACATCCAAATAACGATGGTTGACCGCGCGGATTTCCAAATTAATCCGCTTGCCTCCGCATTCGCCTGCGGCATTGGCAAAGCCGGTCATGCTGTGGATTTGAATAGTTCGTCTTGTAGCCATGGTTTTACTCCGTTTCCAAATACGAGTGAA
>NZ_JBQCVF010000008.1:0-34157 GCF_051962515.1 Neisseria sp. P0009.S007
GATCTATCAACCATCTGAGGGTGGTATCAGATTGATGGGGTGAAGGTGCCCCATCAACCATTAAATCCGTATACCCTAAATAAGAAACCCTGCACCCCATAAACACCCCGGCGCAAAGTTAGGCTATTGTAATGGAAACGTAAGCAAACGCAAAGCAATATCCATCTGATTTTTATTGAAATAAGGCAAAGCAATATCATCTTTTTCCCAAAAGCGTTGCACCGGCTGTCGTTTTTGGGCAAAATACGGCTGATTTGCGCACGTTTATAGAGAAAAAACTTGCATACAAGGAAATCTGTCTTTAAAATTGCGCGTTTACAGAATTTATTTTTCAGGAGATATTCAATATGGCAAACAGCGCACAAGCCCGCAAACGTGCCCGCCAGTCGGTTAAACAACGCGCCCACAACGCCAGCCTGCGTACTGCATTCCGTACCGCTGTGAAAAAAGTGTTGAAAGCAGTTGAAGCCGGCGACAAAGCTGCTGCTCAAGCAGTTTACCAAGAATCCGTTAAAGTCATCGACCGTATCGCTGACAAAGGCGTATTCCACAAAAACAAAGCAGCCCGTCACAAAAGCCGTCTGTCTGCTAAAGTAAAAGCTTTGGCTTAATACTGATGCAGATGCTGGAAGTCCTGATAACCAAAGCAGGATAATCGAGCTGATACGATGCCCCTGAGGTCCTGCCTTTCAGGGGCATTGCCGTATTCACCGCCCAAACCAACTAAATAAAACCATTTACCCTTTCATCAGGCCGTCTGAAAAACAACGGAAACTCTCATGACCAAGATGTTGAAACATTCCCTAAGTATCGGATTCATTGCCGCAGCCCCGCTGGCCACCGCCGATACCGCCCTACACTGCACCACCATTCAAGACAACGCCACCCGTTTGGCGTGTTACGACAACATCTACTCGGCGCAACTCCCCCCTCAATTCCCACTGCCGCAAGCGCAAACCGAAACCGCCAAAACACCAGTTGACCTCGAACAAAGCGTCCGCAAGAGCATCGAGAAAAAAGAAGCGGCCATCGTATTCGACAACCCTACCCATCCGAATATTTCAGACGACGTATTAAGCGAAACTACCGACAGCTACACACCTTTAAGCCTGATGTACGATTTGGATAAAAACGACACACGCGGCCTGTTGAGCGTACGCGAGCACAACCCTATGTACCTCATGCCCGTTTGGTACAACAGCAGCCCCAACTACCACCCGGAATCCCCCAGTCGTGGCGTAACCACGCAGGAAAAATTCAGCGAGCAAAAACGCCTTGAAACCAAAATGCAGGTTTCCTTCAAAAGCAAGATTGCCGAAGATTTATTCAAAACCCGTGCCGACGTATGGTTTGGCTACACCCAAAAATCCGACTGGCAAATCTTCAACCAAGGCCGCAAATCCGCTCCGTTCCGCAATACCGACTACGAGCCTGAAATCTTCATTACCCAACCCGTTAAAGCAGACCTGCCTTTCGGCGGCAAACTGCGTATGGTTGGCGCAGGTTTTGTTCACCAGTCCAATGGTCAAAGCCGCCCCGAATCACGCTCATGGAACCGGGTTTACGCCATGGCCGGTATGGAATGGGGCAAGCTGACCGTCATCCCTAGAGTTTGGATGCGCGCCTTCGACCAAAAAGGGGATGACGATGACAATCCGGACATCAACAAATACATGGGCTACGGCGACTTGAAAGTCCAATACCGTTTCAACGATAAGCAAAATGTTTATTCCGTCCTGCGTTACAACCCGAAAAGCGGACGCGGTGCCGTTGAAGCGGCCTATACTTTCCCCATCAAAGGCAAACTCAAAGGCGTTGTCCGCGGCTTCCACGGCTACGGCGAAAGTCTGATTGACTACAACCACAAACAAAACGGCATCGGCTTCGGCCTGATGTTCAACGACTGGGACGGCATCTAAATGCCCCCATATTGTTTCAGACGGCCTATGCAATCAAGGCGGCTGTCTGAAACAATAAAACAAAACAAGCCATTCGTTTAAAATACTCGTTTCCTAGCGCCCAAACGCGTATAATGTAAAGTTTGGGCAAAACTTGCCGGAATGAAACAAAGATGACAGAAGCCGCAGCCGAAAGCGGAAAAATCGCCAAGGCTTTAAAGAAATACCTGATTACAGGCGTGCTGGTTTGGTTGCCGATTGCCGTAACCATCTGGGCGATGAGCTACATCATCTCCGCCGCCGACAGACTGATCAACCTATTGCCGGAAAGCTGGCAGCCCCAGCATTTCTGGGGATTCAACATTCCCGGCTTGGGCATCGTCGCCGCCACAGTCGTCTTGTTCGTTACCGGCGTATTCGCCGCCAACGTATTGGGTAGACGGATTCTCGGTGCATGGGACAGCCTTTTAGGACGCATTCCCGTCGTCAAATCCATCTACTCCAGCGTTAAAAAAGTTTCCGAATCCCTGCTCTCTGACAGCAGCCGCTCGTTCAAAACCCCCGTACTGGTTCCCTTTCCGCAACCGGGCATTTGGACGATAGCCTTTGTTTCCGGCCATATTCCCGCCAAACTCAAAGGCAGCCTGCCGCAAGATGACGACTATATTTCCGTTTACGTCCCAACCACGCCCAACCCGACCGGCGGCTATTACATCATGGTGAAAAAAAGCGACGTGCGCGAGCTGGACATGAGCGTGGATCAGGCATTGAAATATGTGATTTCACTGGGCATGGTCATGCCAGACGACTTGCCGGTTAAAGCCCTACCTGCCCAAAAACCGTCTAAAGACGGTGATACCGAACACAACAATTAAGGTCTTCTTTTTTTCAGACGGCCTTTCCTTCTTTTTCAAATTGAACAATATAAAAAGGTGATTTTATGCGTACCAACTATTGCGGCCTTATCAGCGAGCAATACTTAGACCAAACCGTTACCGTCAAAGGCTGGGTACACCGCCGACGCGACCACGGCGGTGTGATTTTTATTGACCTGCGCGACCGCGAAGGCATCGTTCAAGTCGTTATCGACCCTGACACTCCGGAAGCATTTGCCGCTGCCGACTCTTCCCGCAACGAATACGTTTTGAGCATTACCGGCCGCGTACGCAATCGTCCAGAAGGTACAACCAACGACAAAATGATTTCCGGCAAAATCGAAATCCTTGCCAAAGAAATCGAAGTCTTGAACGCTGCTGCTACGCCTCCGTTCCAAATTGACGATGAAAACATCAGCGAAAACGTGCGCCTGACCAACCGCGTTATCGACTTGCGCCGTCCTACCATGCAACGCAACCTGCGCCTGCGTTATCAAGTGGCCATGGGCGTTCGCCGTTATCTGGACGCGCAAGGCTTCATCGACATCGAAACCCCGATGCTGACCCGCTCCACTCCGGAAGGCGCGCGCGACTACCTCGTGCCAAGCCGCGTTCATCCGGGTGAATTCTTCGCTCTGCCGCAATCTCCGCAATTGTTCAAACAATTGCTGATGGTTGCCGGTTTCGACCGTTACTACCAAATCACCAAATGTTTCCGTGACGAAGACTTGCGTGCCGACCGTCAACCTGAATTTACCCAAATCGACTTGGAAACCTCGTTCTTGAACGAGGATGAAATCATGGACATCACTGAAGGCATGGCCAAACAAGTCTTCAAAGATGCTTTGAACGTAGATTTGGGCGACTTCCCACGCATGCCTTACTCTGAAGCCATGTTCTACTACGGCTCTGACAAACCGGATATGCGCATCAACTTGAAATTCACCGAGTTGACCGACCTAATGAAGACCGAAGAATTCAAAGTCTTCCGTGGTGCAGCCGACATGAAAGGCGGCCGTGTAGTCGCTCTGCGCGTACCTAACGGCGCGAAATTCAGCCGCAAAGAAATCGACGAATATACTAAATTTGTCGGCATCTACGGCGCGAAAGGTCTGGCATACATCAAAGTAAACGATGTGAGCAACCTCTCCAACGGCGAAGACAGCGGCCTACAATCTCCAATCGTCAAATTCCTGTCTGAAAACGCCCTGAAAGAAATCATTGCGCGTACCGGCGCGCAAAACGGCGACATCATCTTCTTCGGCGCAGACAAAGCCAAAGTCGTGAACGAAGCCATCGGCGCGCTGCGTATCAAAGTCGGCTTGGAACACGGCAAAGACAACGGCTACTTCGTAGACGAATGGAAACCTTTGTGGGTTGTCGATTTCCCAATGTTCGAATACGACGAAGAAGCCGACCGCTACGTTGCCGTACACCATCCGTTTACCGCGCCTAAAGAAGGTCATGAAGACCTGATGGTTTCCGACCCGGCAAACTGTTTGGCCCGTGCCTACGACATGGTGTTGAACGGCTGGGAAATCGGCGGCGGCTCTATCCGTATCCACCGCGCAGACGTACAAGAGAAAGTGTTTGCCGCGCTGAAAATCAGCCCTGAAGAACAACAAGAGAAATTCGGCTTCCTCTTGGACAACCTGAAATTCGGTGCGCCTCCTCACGGCGGCCTTGCATTCGGCCTCGACCGTCTGGTTACCCTGATGACTGGTGCGGAATCCATCCGCGACGTGATTGCCTTCCCAAAAACACAACGTGCACAATGTCTGCTGACCAATGCACCTAATGTGGTCGACGACAAACAACTTCGCGAGTTAAGCCTACGTCTGCGTCAGAAAGCAGTTGAAACAAAAGAAGCATAATTTACCGGCTTAACCTTTAAAATATCAAGGCCGTCTGAAATTTTTGAAATTTCTTTCAAATTTTTCAGACGGCCTTTCTACATTTTGGTCGTTTATATATAATCAACCCGCAAACTGTTTTATTTTAAATGTTCACTTTAATGACGTTAGAGTATGAAAAACAACCGTTTGTAAGAAAAACAAACAAATAAGCTCCACAAGCACTATCATGACTGTTACAACAATAAAGGAACCAAACAATGTTTCTGATACTGACGGGGCTGATACTGACTTTTTTTATTTTGTTGTTTATTATTACTTCAATTATTCACAAAAAACAGTTTGCCTATAACACACACCAAGACTATAACTATCCCTCCCTTCCCTCTACCGCGCATGCTACCCTCAAAGGCGGCAGCCTAACCTTGCCCGCCACTGTCAGCGGACAGGATACCGTCATTGCCAAAATCCGCATCAAGTCCAACTGGATGGGACTGTTGTTCTTGCCTTTTGTCGAAACCATTTCATCCAAAGGCAAATGGAAGCAATATTTCGAATACGGCGCAAAAGGCGTGCGCTATATCAATCTGAGCGACACCTTCTCCGACAGCGACAAAACTGTCCGCTTGGAAGGCAAATACCTGTCCTTGCCCGACCAAGAAATCGAACTCTCTGTTTATCCACGTGAAAACCTAGACGGCAAAAAAATCCTTGTCCTCGCGCCTCATGCTGACGATGCCGAACTCAGCGCATACGGTTTGTACGAAAAACACGCGGCCAATTCAATGATCTGCACTTTAACCGCCAGCGAAGGCGGCAGCTTTCACTATGGCAATCTTTACAGCACATGCGACTGCGATACTCAGGCACAATATCTGCAAAAAGGCCGGATGCGCGTTTGGAACAGCCTGACCGTTCCCCTTTTGGCCGGCGTGCCGTCTGAAAACATCCTGCAACTGGGCTACTTCGACAGCACATTGACCGCCATGCGCCAAAATCCGGAAAAAGAGATTAAATCGACCAAAATCGATACAGCCGATGTCGATATTTTTCGCCGTGCCAATACCTCCTCATTGGCGAAGCACCTCAAACCCGGCTCGACTTGGACCAGCTTAGTGGATAACCTTGGCTATCTGATAGAAACGTTCCAGCCGGATATTATCGTATCGCCGTCCCCCAATATTGATGCGCATCCCGACCACCAACATACTGCGCTGGCCGCCATCGAAGCCCTACGCAAAATCGATTACCGCCGTGGCAATCTGTTTTTACACACCATACATTATCTGAGCGACGACTTCCCTATCGGCAAAGTAGGTTCCTCCCTCAGCCTGCCGCCATCCTCCGAGCAACCGTTTTACTTCCAAAGCATCTATTCCCATCCTTTGGATAAAGAAGAGCAAAACCGCAAACTCCTCGCCCTTGACGCCATGAACGACATCCGCCCTAATTCAGACGGCTATATGCGTTGGAGTACCATGATATTCAAAGGCCTAAACAAACTGCGACACCACGTCCTCCATCTCGACAAAGACTTGGTCAACCGCTTTGTCCGTAGCAACGAATTCTTCTATACCGTCCCCATCAGCGACTTGTACCAAGAAGATACGCTGAAACAAATCACTTATCAGGGCAAAGCCCAATAAACCAAAAGGCCGTCTGAAAAGATGTTTCAGACGGCCTTTATCACACCAAATCAAAACAATAAAATCACTACATTACAAACGAAAAACACCAAGCCCAAATCCAAACGCGGCAACCCAAGTTATAATAAAACCCTTCCCATACGCCCCACATCATCATGCCGATTTACTTCATCGCCGATTTGCACCTGAGCGAATCCCATCCTCAGCTGACCGCACTCTTCCAAAAATTTATGCAAGAAAAAGCCGTCCACGCCCAAGCCGTATACATTCTTGGCGACCTTTTCGATTTTTGGATCGGCGATGACGAAAACAGCCCTTTGGTTCAAACCATCAAACAAACTATCCGCGGCCTGACCGAGCGCGGCATCGCCTGCTATTTTATCCATGGCAACCGCGACTTCCTCATCGGCAAAACCTTCGCCCGCGATACCGGCATGACCTTACTGCCCGAGTACGCTGTGATCGACCTGTTCGGCACACCCACCCTACTCTGTCACGGCGACACCCTTTGCACCGACGACCATTCTTATCAAAAATTCCGCCGTACCGTCCATCAAAAATGGCTGCAACGCCTGTTCCTGCTTTTGCCGCTCACACTCCGGCTAAACATCGCCACCAAAATCCGCAAGCAGAGTAAACAGGACAAACAACACAAAACCGCCGACATCATGGATGTCAATCCGGCCTTTACCCACGAAACCGTCCAACGCTTCCACACGCCCCTGCTCATCCACGGCCATACCCACCGCGAAAACATCCACCGCAACGCCGATTACACCCGTATCGTACTCGGCGACTGGCGCGACAATTACGCCTCCATTCTCGAAGTCGATGCCGAAGGTTACCGTTTTATCGCCTTATAAAACATCAGGCCGTCTGAAAACCGGTTTCCCGATTGTTCAGACGGCCTGACTGACAAACATCCTCAAACCGTTTACGCAAACCAACCGCGTATCCGTTCCAAACCACCAAAGCGCACACACGCATCCGCATTCGCTTCAGTTTTCGGTTTCGCCCGATAAGCAATGCCGAATCCCGCCTCCCGTATCATCGGAATATCATTCGCACCATCACCCATCGCCACCACCTGCCACGGAGCCAAACCCAGACGCTCACGGTATTCACGCAACAAATCCGCCTTAGCCTGCGCATCGATAATCCGCCCTTTCAGACGGCCTGTCAGCTTGCCGTTTTCCACTTCCAATACATTTGCAAAATGGAAATCCAAGCCCAAACGCCGTTGCAGGCGTTCCGTAAAGAACGTAAATCCACCCGACACCAGCATAAACTTCATATCATTCCGTTTACACTCTTCCAACAAAAATTCCGCGCCCGGCGACAGCTGCAACACATTCTCGTACACTTCCTCCAACACGCGCTCGTCCAAACCGGCCAGCAAAGCCACACGCTTACGCAAAGACTGCTCAAAGTCCAGCTCGCCGCGCATCGACTGCTCCGTAATTGCAGCCACCTCATCCTTCAGCCCGACACCGGCCGCAATCTCATCCACACACTCAATCGTAATCAGCGTCGAATCCATATCGCTGACAATCAGTCCCAAATCAGCAAAAGCCACATCCGGCAATACTGCGCCATCTATCTGCTGCGCAATCAACGCCGCACGCATCTCGTCCGTCAATTCAAAATCATCATCAACCGGCACACGCAACACCGACTTCCCTGATGGCGCAGACACCAAACCGCCAAACACCGACCAGTCGCACGCGCCCAAATCCCCATGTTGCAACACCAAAACCTTCTTCATCTCTTTCTCCTCATACCCCAAAAGCTTTGCAAAAAAATCTGGTACACATTCAGCTTAAAACAACAAAACCATATTTTTGCAAAGGCCTTAAAAAACCAAAACAGCATTATAGCCGAACAACCCCGGCAATTTTCAGACGGCCTATAACAATTCAGCTCAAGCTACCAATACCAATCCCAGCATCAACTAACCAAGCAATTACTTAAAAATTTGATTTTAGGCAAGCCGACTAAAAATTTTTGCCAGTAACAGGCAACTTGTGTTGATTTTTCTTACAGTTTCGATATAGTTACTTATAGCTAGTTTGGCACTACTCCTTATATCTAGCTTTCATTGCATTACCACCTCCATTCGTTGCCAACGGCTCCCCTTCCGATGGCAACCTTTTTTTGGCCCGATGGTTTAACAATATCAAAATTGAATGAAATAAATGATTTGTAAATTTATATTTAAAAACAAACCCTTCCTCATCGGCGCACGCATTTCATGCCTTTCAGCTATTTTATCAATCAGTTTGAAGAAGGCCTCACTTTAGCTCAACTCGGTTAGTTAGAAGGTTTCAGCTTCCCCCCCGACCGACTCAATCAATATTGCCATGTACACACACATCAGAGTAATGCTCAGAGTATGGCTGCTCCCAATCACTGATACCTGCCGTTTTAATTGTTCTTAGCCTATCCTCTATTACCATTATCTCAGGATTCGATCCCTATCTGATAGCTCGCTGAATTTGAATGAAAAAATTATTTAACCGTTAAAATGTGCAAAACGCTTGCTTTCAATCCTAACAAGGGATATAGTACCAAGTAACTAGTTCTTGTTGATGAGAGCTACTCCTTGGATACTTGCCTCCGGTCCTCCAACCCGGGGGCATTTTTTTACATTTTTATTGTGTATTCGTATGGATAGGATAAAGACGAAACACCCACCACAAATCAAACCGCAAACTGCGTTTTCCAAACGCTCAGGCCGTCTGAAATCCTCTCTCCAATATCGTTAATCCCATATTTCAGACGGCCTGTTTAGCCCTCTATTGCAAAGCTTGGCACAAGCACCGCTGACCGACGGCAATTAATTACTATATAATCAAACGCATTGTTACCCCTACAAAGGAGCCACACCATGACCACAAAAATTAAAATTGGTATCGTCGGTGCAACCGGTTACACAGGCGTTGAATTGTTACGCCTGCTCAGCAGCCACCCCAACGTAGAAGTCACTGCCGTCACCAGCCGAAGCGAAGCCGGTATTGCGGTTGCCGACTACTTCCCCAGCCTGCGCAGCATTTACGACCTTGCATTCCAAACGCCCGAGGATGCCGGACTTGACCGCTGCGACCTTGTGTTCTTCGCCACACCCAACGGCGTGGCCATGAAAGAAGCACCGTCCCTTGTCGAAAAAGGCGTACGCGTGATTGACCTGTCTGCCGACTTCCGCATCCGCAACATCCCAACATGGGAACAATGGTACAAAATGACCCATGCCGCGCCGCAACTCGTTTCCCAAGCAGTGTACGGTTTGTGCGAACTTTACAAAGACGACATCGCCAAAGCCATGCTGGTGGCCAACCCAGGCTGCTACCCTACCTGCGTTTCCCTGCCCTTATTGCCGCTGCTTCAGGCTGGCCGTCTGAAAGCCAACGCGCCTCTGATTGCCGACTGTAAATCCGGTGTTTCCGGTGCAGGCCGAAAAGCCAGTACCCATGCCCTGTTGTGCGAAGCAGGCGATAACTTCAAAGCCTACGGCGTCAGCGGCCACCGCCATCTGCCTGAAATCCGACAAACCCTGTCTGGGCTGCAAGACCATGTTTCAGACGGCCTGATTTTCGTGCCACACCTTGTTCCGATGATACGCGGCATGCACGCCACCCTGTATCTGCACCTGCAAGAACATACCGATCCTGAAGCCTTACTGCGCGAATACTACCGCGACAGTCCTTTTGTCGATATCCTGCCTTCAGGTTCGACACCTGAAACCCGCAGCGTGCGCGGCGCCAACCTTTGTCGTATCAGCGTTCAAAAAGCGCCCGAACAAGACGATGTGTGGATTGTTCTTTCCGTCATCGACAACTTGGTCAAAGGCGCAGCCGGTCAAGCCGTGCAGAATATGAACATCATGTTCGGCCTACCCGAAACCACCGGCCTGACTAATGCACCATTGATGCCTTAAGCCATCATTATTAAAAACACAAGGCCGTCTGAAACTTTGATCATTCAGACGGCCTTTATCGATTCATTCACAAACATCACTCATACACTACGCCGGCAAGCATTTCTTCTTCATTCAAGTTGCCGTACTGTTGCTCCCAATCGTGGGTAGCCTCCACCATATCGCATTCTTTGGCAAAAGCCAGCAGCCTGCCGTCCATCTGATCCAGACTCAAGCTGCCCAAGCGTTCGCATTCCGAAGCCGTCAGATTACCGTCCGCCTCATGCGCCTCCGAAGATCCGAAAGGCAGAGCAAAAAAACCCAGTACCAACGCCAGCAGCACCCAAAAAGTATTTTTACGCGAACGAGTCATTTCACACCTCTCATCATAATCATATAGCAGGTTTAAATCAGAAAAACTAAACCAAATAAAATTAAACTAAGAAAAATCGAACAGAAATTTAGAAATATCGATTTATCTAAGACAAAACGAATAATACTAAGAAAAAATAGAATATGCAATACTTTTTCTTAGATGAAGTAATTTTTTTCTTACAATTTTATAAAAACTAAGGTAAAATACACTCAAATCGTCCAAACCATATAAAAAACATACCTCCACAAAGGCATAAACATGGATACCTTTAAAGACCGCCTGGCTTTCTTATGGAAAGATGAAGCCCGCCAAGCCAAAATTGCCGCCGACATCGATATGACCATCGCCGGATTCAGCCGTATCTGGAACGAAGGAGGCCTGCCGAAATCGGAAACGCTAAAAAAAATCAAACAACTTAAAGGCTGCAGCATAGACTGGCTTTTAACAGGCGAAGGTTCTCCCTTCCCTGATTCCGAAGCCCCAAAGGCCACAGCAACCGACACACTAGGCAACCCTGTCGATATAGACGAATTTGTCTTCGTACCGCGTTACGACATCCAGGCCGCGGCCGGACACGGCCAGCTCGTCGGCGATGAGCAACCCATATTCGCCATGGCGTTCCGACGCTATTGGATTGAAAATTATGTAACGCGAGACATCAAAAACCTTTCCGTTATCTCAGTCAAAGGCGACTCGATGGAAGGCGTGCTGAATGATGGCGACACCATCCTCATCAACCACGGCCAAACCACGCCGCGCGACGGCCTCTATGTTTTACGCCTCAATGAAAACCTTTTGGTCAAACGCCTGCAACTGATACCCGGTGGCATCGTCAACGTCATTTCTGCCAACGAAGCCTACCCTACTTTTGAAATCGACTTGAAAAACCCGACCGACGACGTTGCCATCATCGGCCGTGTAGAATGGTTTGGCAGAAGCATCTAAATCTGACATACTGGTGCTTGAAATTTCTGCCATGCCCTCCATGTAAGCTGGCAGACCCTGTCTGCACAAACTTGCCTTGGCTAACGGTTTGAGCGACAATAGTAAAAATATTCATATAAAAGGAATCACATCATGTCAGACGAAAGCCCTATTATCTTTACTGACAGCTGCTGCACCAAAGTTGCCGACCTGATCGCCGAAGAGAACAATCCCGATTTGAAATTGCGCGTATTCGTCAACGGCGGCGGTTGCTCCGGCTTCCAATATGGTTTTACCTTTGATGAAATCAAAAACGACGACGATTTCGAAATCCAAAAAAACGGCCTGACGTTCTTGGTCGACCCGATGAGCTACCAATATCTGGTTGGTGCAGAAATCGACTACACCGAAAGCCTGCAAGGTTCTCAATTCGTCATCCGCAATCCGAATGCCGAAACAACTTGCGGTTGCGGCTCGTCCTTCTCCGTATAAATAATCCGTTTCTTCATGAAAAACAGGCCGTCTGTATCTTCAGACGGCCTTTTGTGTGAATTTATTTTAAACAATATTGGATTTATCTTATAATAATAATATCGGGCGTGAATATTTACTCTACAATAGACATAACATTGGACATGCATATTGCCATATAAATAAAAAATCATTGTCCAGCCGATTAACGACACAAAGGCACCCCCTATCCGGTCTGCCTAAGACTGCGGCCTCTGTTTTTGCCTGCATCGCAAGCCAAAACAGCTCAAACACAATAACAAAACCTCAGACCCAACCCATTTGGTTGATGCAGTCGAAATATTCATGGGATATCAATGAGCAAACAAGAAAAATTTTTCGACGTATACGTTTCCTATCCGCCGAACACGGATAGGGAGCGCATCCATGCCTGCCTGTATGACAACCTGCCTGAAAACGAAGTCGAGAGTCTGATTCAAGCTTTGGCCGAGCGTCCGCAAGCTATTGTGGCCGAGAAATGCACCCAAGACGAGCGCGAAAATGCGCAGCATTACTTCAGCTATTTAGGTTTGGACGTAATCGTCCGTCAGGCTATGGAGTTGGAAGCGGTTGAAGAAGAACCCGTGTTGGCAGTCAACACGCCCGACCCTATCCAATGCCCAGTCTGCATGACGATTATCGACGAACTCGACGCACAGGAATGTAAAACCTGCCACTTTGATTTGACAGAAAAAAATGAGCTGGCCATCCAGCGCAAGCGCATTGAATGGCAGGAAAAAATCTCTTTCGAGCATAAAAAACAAACCGAAATTGCCCACAAGCTCAAATATGAACGCGAGCAGGAAGAGAAAAAGCTGCGCAAGAAAATCCGTGCTGAATTGGAATCCCAACTACGCGAAGAGTTAGGCCAAAATCCTGAGCTGGCCGCACTTGCAGCAAGGAAGAAAACACAGTTTCTGCTTACAATGGCTATCGTATTCGCCGTTTTGAGTCTGCTTGCACTCGGCTATATCGCTGCAAAATTCTTCTAAACTGATTCCAAAACTTAAGGCCGTCTGAAAAACAGATTTTCAGACGGCCTTTTATTTCTATATTGATTGAATCATTTCAATCAAGCCTCTTGCACATCAACGTCCACCGACCATCGGATTTTGCCGTCCCTGTTTTGCTGTAACACTTGTACCCACAAACTCACGGCGCGATGCAAATCTTGTCGAGATGTCGATTCGAGGAAAACTTGCGCACGTTCGCGTTCGGCAAGGCGCACCATCAGCATGGGGGCGGCGCCGAACTGGGAGACGCTTTCAGGCAAAAGCGGAGCAATGGTTTCTTTGGCGGCGTTGAGAAACTCCATCGCATCGGCAACGCGCGGCGCGTCGGCGCGGACGGCAGTCTGGAAACCGAAGGGCGGCATGGCGAACATTTGTCGCTCGTTCAATTCGTTTTCGGCAAACACGGCGTAGTCCTGCGCTTTGACGGCGGCGAAGACGGGATGTTCGGGCAGTTGGGTCTGTATCAACACCTTGCCGGGTTTGTCGGCGCGCCCCGCCCTGCCGGACACCTGCATCAGCTCGGCGAACAGCCTTTCCGGCGCGCGGAAATCCGCGCTGTATAGACTGCCGTCGGCGTTTAACACGATAACAAGGTTGAGTCGCGCGAAATCATGACCTTTGGCGAGCATCTGCGTGCCGACCAGAATATCGATTTCGTTGTCGGCGATGCGGCGGTACAAATCCGCCCAGTCATTTTTGTGCGCGGTGCTGTCCCTGTCGACGCGGACGACGGCGGCCTTGGGCAGGAAGGCGCGCAGGGTTTCTTCGACGCGCTGCGTGCCGTGGCCGACGGCGGTCAGGTCTTGGTTGCCGCAGTCGGGGCATTTGAATGGGATGGGTTCGCGGTGGTCGCAGTGGTGGCAGCGCAGTTGGCGGGCGCGTTGGTGCAGCACCATCTTGGCGGAGCAGTTCGGGCAGCCGAAGGTATGGCCGCAGTCGCCGCAAAACAGCGCGGGCGCGAAGCCGCGCCGGTTGAGGTACACCAGCGACATGCCGCCTGCTTCAAAGTTCTGTTTCAAAAGCTGCAAGGCTTGCGGCGAGAAGCCGTTGTCGAGTTTCAGACGACCTACGTTGAGGATGTCTACTTGCGGCAGTTGCGCAGTGGTATGGGCGCGTTCGGTCAGTTGCAGCAGGCGGTACGCGCCGCTTTGCGCCTTGTGCCAGCTCTCCAAGCTGGGCGTGGCGCTGCCCAAGACGACGGGACAGCCGCTCTGCTTCGCCCGCCACACCGCCAAATCGCGGGCGTGGTAGCGTAATTCGTTGTCCTGTTTGAACGAGCCGTCGTGTTCCTCATCGACCACAATCAGCCCGACATCATCCATCGGTGTGAACACCGCCAGCCGCGTGCCGATGACCAATTTCGCCTGTCCCAACATCGCGCGCAGATAATCCTGCGTGCGTTTGCCTGCCGCCATTTGGCTGTGCAACACAGCGGTCGGCACATCGGCAAAACGGTCTTCCACCCGCTTCAAAAGCTGCGGCGTGAGGTTGATTTCGGGCAACAGAAACAACACCTGCCGCCCCTGCGCCAACACTTTCGCCATCGCATCGAAATATACCTCGGTCTTGCCGCTGCCGGTGATGCCGTACAGCAAAAACGGCTGAAATTTACCGAAGGCCGTCTGAATTTCATCGGAAGCCTTCTGCTGGTCAGCATTTAATACAAATTCAGAGTGCGAAGCCTGCCCATTGCACGACCTTAAAACGGGTTTCGCCGCTTCCATAGTTTCAATCCAACCCTGTTCCGCCCAATCTTCAATTAATTTCGCCGCCTGCGCGTTCACCTGCTTCAACGCCGCCATCGTCATCCCGCCCGACAGCAGCGCGTCCCACAAAGCCGCTTTTTTGTTGAACCGAGACGGCGGCGGCGTTTGCGCCCTACCCGCTTCGTTCAAAGCGTAAAACAACGGCGGCTGCGGCATTTCCACCACGCGCGTTTCCTTCAAACCTTGCGGCAATGCGGCAAACACCGCCTGCCCGGTCGGATAGTGGTAATAACGCGACGTAAATGCCAACAAATCACGCCAGCTTTGAGGCAACGGCTTTTCTTCCATAAAGGCCGTCTGAACACTCAAAATCCGCGCCGTATCCATATCCGGCGCAATATCCGTTTCCCACACAACCCCAACAACGGTTTTATTGCGGAAAGGCACAAGCACCCGCGTTCCCGGAGGAAGCGGCTCGGAATAGGAATACGTCAAAAGGCCGTCTGAAAGCGGCACGTTTACGGCAATACGGTGGTAGATCATACAAACAATCAAATCATTTTTTCGTATTTTAACAGCCGAAAGCTATTTTCAGACGATAATTTGAGCCTTAGTACAATGCAGACATGACAGAGGTTTGATACAATGCCTTACTTTCAACACACGCAAGTCTCTCGCATGAAAACCAAGTTAATCAAAATCTTAACGCCGTTTGCCGTCCTTCCTTTGTTGGCATGCGGTCAACCTGCCGTATCCAACGCCAATGCGGCGCCTGCTCCGGCCGCCAAAGCGGAAGCGCCTGCCGACAAATCCGTTGCCGCTTCTTTGAAAGCGCGTCTGGAAAAAGTCTATGCCGCCCAAGATTTGAAAGTTTTGAGCGTCAGTGAAACACCGATTAAAGGCATTTATGAAGTTGTCGTCAGCGGCAAACAAATCATCTATACCGATGCTAAAGGCGACTATATGCTCGTTGGCGACCTCATCAACGTCAATACGCGCCAAAGCATGACTGAAGAACGCGCCGCCGATTTGAACAAAATCGACTTCGCTTCCCTGCCTTTGGATAAAGCCATCAAAGAAGTACGCGGCAACGGCAAACTGAAAGTCGCTGTTTTCTCCGATCCGGACTGCCCGTACTGCAAACGCTTGGAGCATGAGTTTGAAAAAATGACCGACATCACGATTTATACATTCATGATGCCGATTCCGAGCCTGCACCCTGATGCCGCGCGCAAAGCCGAGCTGTTGTGGTGTCAACCTAATCCGACCCAGGCATGGATCGACTGGATGCGCAAAGGCAAACTCCCAAGCGGCAAAGCAAACTGCGAAAACCCTGTTGCAGAAACCACTTCATTGGGCGAACAATTCGGCTTCAACGGCACACCGACCGTGGTCTTCCCTAACGGCCGCAGCCAAAGCGGTTACAGCCCTATGCCTCACCTCAAAGAAATTATCGAGAAAAACCAGTAATACAGGGTTTAATCTCCATAAAGGACGCTTTACGCGTCCTTTTTTCATGTCACCCGCCATCAACTGCCTTCAGACGGCCTCGATACTGACAAGTACAAAAAAGGACGTGTCCAACACGTCCTTTTTTCTCTTTACCTTACAGGTAGAATTTTTCAATCACTTTCAGGTTTTCATCCAATTTGTACACCAGCGGCTGACCGGTTGGGATTTCCAAGCCCATGATGTCTTCGTCGGAAATGCCTTCGATGTGTTTTGCCAACGCACGCAGGGAGTTGCCGTGTGCCGCAACCAATACACGTTTGCCGCTCAAGATGGCCGGAGCGATTTGGTCTTCCCAGAAAGGCAGGACGCGCTCGAGGGTAACTTTGAGGTTTTCGCCATCAGGTACGACATCGCTAGGCAGGTTGGCATAGCGGCGGTCGTTGTGGGCGGAGTTAGGATCTTTAGGATCGAGCAGCGGAGGCAGGGTGTCGTAGCTGCGGCGCCAAATGTGGACTTGCTCGTCGCCGTATTTTTCTGCGGTTTGTTTTTTATCCATACCTTGCAGCTGACCGTAGTGGCGTTCGTTCAAACGCCATGATTTGATTTGTGGAACAAACAGTTGGTCGGATTCTTCCAAAACGATGTTACAGGTTTTGATGGCACGGGTCAGAACGGAGGTAAAGGCGATGTCAAACTCGTAGCCTTTCTCTTTCAGCTTTTTACCTGCTGCTGCGGCTTCTGCCAAACCTTGCTCGCTCAGCTTGACGTCGCGCCAGCCGGTGAAAAGGTTTTTCGCGTTCCATTCGCTTTGTCCGTGACGGATGAATACTAATTCCATGATAGTTTGCTCCAATGAAGTTTGGGAAAGGGTATTTATATCACACTTTGCCGCCGCGCTGATAACGCCGGCGGTTTCTTTTGATATGTTGCAAGTTTGCTTTTAGTCTTCAGACGGCCTTGTCGGAAGGTAAACGTCAAAACGCGTGCTTTTGCCTGTATATTGATAAGCAGGTTTGCGCCTATCGAGAAATTCACCCAAGCGCGGGCGTTTGACGACAATGCGCTTTTTGGCGGTATTCAATGCAACGTTCAGAAGCTCGGCTTCGTCTTGTGCCGCACCGACCAAATCGTGAAAGTAAGCCATTTCTTTTTTCACAGCGGCGGTTTTGCGACGCTCCGGATACATCGGGTCGAGGTACACCACATCGGGGCTGCCGTTTTGCGTGGACAATTCCTGCATTAAATCAGCGGCATTGCCGAAGTGCAAAATAATTCGCTGGGCAATCTCCCGTGTCTCTTCACTTTGCCCTGCCCTGTTGAGGCCGTCTGAAAGTAGACAGGCAACAGCAGGATTTTGTTCAAAAGTTTGTACATTCAAGCCCAACGAGGCAAGCACAAAACTGTCGCGCCCCAGTCCGCCGGTAGCGTCCCAGACAGTCGGTTGCGCAGTATGGTTGACGGCTTTGGCAATCAACTCGCCTCCACCTTTAGTGCGCCGATAATGGGCGGCACCGCCATCAAAATCAACGCGAACACGGCCTTTTTCACCGGCGCGGCACAAACTGATGCCGCTTTCGTCAGCGATAAGGAAACTGCCTTCTTCAGGCTGCCGATCAATAACGGTCAGCCCGAAAGGTGCAGCAAGGCTGCGAAGTTCGGTAGATGCGGTTTCGTCAAAATAAATCTTGTACATAAGGCTTATGTTTCAGACGGCCTTGAAAACTCAGGCCGTCTGAACGTTTTAATTGATGTCCAAGCGTTCCATACGGTAGCGCATAGAGCGGAAGCTGATGCCCAAAAGCTTGGCGGCTTGGGTACGGTTGTAACGGGTTTGCTGCAAAGCCTGCTCGATGATGCTGCGTTCCACTTGGTCGAGGTAATCCTGTATCTGCATGGTGCGTGGATCAAACGGTGGAATGGGACTGTGATTGAGCGTAGTTTCACGCGCGTCGGGTTCGGCAATATCGTCAAAAGAGAAGCCGCTGCGTTCTGCCTTAACCTGCGGAGCATTTTGAATCTGCAAGTCGTCCACTTGTATCACTTGGCCTACCGTTAGCGCAACGGCGCGTTCGAGGATGTTTTCCAACTCACGGAAGTTGCCGGGATAGCTGTAATGCAACAGGGCTTCTTGGGCTTTCGGGCTGAGTTTGTAGGTTTGATTGCCGTGACGGTGTTTATACAGCAGATACAGAATCAGCGCGCCCAAGTCTTCGCGCATTTCGCGTAAAGGCGGCATATGCAGAGAGACTACGTTGAGGCGGTAATACAAGTCCTGACGGAATGCGCCGCTTTCAACCAAAGCTTCGAGGTTTTTATGGGTCGCACAAATAATGCGCACATCCACAAAGGTTTCCCGCGCATCGCCGATACGACGCACGGCTTTTTCTTGAATGGCGCGCAGGAGTTTGACCTGCATGGCAAGTGGCAAATCGGCAACTTCATCAAGGAACAAAGTGCCGCCGTCAGCGTGTTGGAAAAAACCTAAACGGTCTTGATCCGCACCGGTAAAGCTGCCTTTTTTGTAGCCGAAAAATTCGCTTTCCATCAGGTTTTCAGGAATGGCACCGCAGTTGACGGCAATAAATGGTTTGTCGGCGCGGTCGGACAGCTCGTGAATCGTGCGCGCCGCCTGCTCTTTACCCGTACCGGATTCACCGGAGATATAAACAGGAACAAGGCTGCGGGCCAATCTGCGAATCAGGTGGCGTACTTCGACCATTTGCGGCGAAGTACCCAACAGGCGCGGCATATCGTCCTCGCCTTCCAATACAGGTGCGTCTTGTTGCAAAGCAGGATTGATGCTGCCGGCCGAAAAACGCTCTTTTAAGGAATTGAGCCCTTCCGGAACAGTCAAAGGCCGGTTAAATTCACTCTGTACGCTCTTAGGAGGCGTAACGACAGGCTTAGCCGGCTGAGGTTCGGGTTTATACAGGGCGGCAGAAACAGGCGCAGGCTGCGATTTGACTTTTTCAGACGGCGTGGGTTCGGCAGTATTGTCTGAAACCGACACTGCCGATTTAACCAATGAACGCAACTGCGACAGCGTAATCGGTTTTTGCAGATAATCAAACGCCCCTGCTTTCAAGGCTTCAACAGCTTGGTCGGCATTGCCGAAAGCCGTAATCACGGCGACGGGCGTATCGAGCATCAGTTCATCGATGTATTGGACAACCTCGAGGCCGGAGCCGTCAGGCATACGCATATCGGTCAACACCAGCGAATAATCGTTGTTGTCCAGCTTGTCTTTAGCCTCTTCAACACCAGCCGCAGTATCGACGTGCAGACCCATTTTCATCAGGGTCATTTCCATCAGGTCGCGGATGTCTGCCTCGTCATCGACAACCAAAACCGGCTCTTGCAATTTATTCATCCTGCGCTTGCTCCTTCGGTAAAATCAATTCAAACCCGTTCATTTCAGGGTGATAATGCAGCTGCCCCATATTGGCGTGTGCCAACTCGCGTGCGACGTAAAGCCCCAAGCCGGTGCCTTGTTTTTCGGTGGTGTAAAACGGCTCGAACAAATGATTTCGTACATCGGGCGGCACGCCTTTGCCGTTGTCCGCCACGACGATGGAAATATGCATCCTGCCGCTTGAACGGATAAGGACGGTAATGGCGTTTTCGTCCTGACGGCTGTGTCTCCAAGCGTTGTTGCACAAGTTCCACATCACTTGCTGCAAGTGCATAGGATCGACCAATACGGTCAGGTTGTTGCCGTCCATATTCATGCGCAGACAGCCGATGGCATCGGGATTATTCAAGGTAAATTCCTGCTTGAACTCCAACCAGAATTTCATCAGATTAATCGGCTGGCGGCTGATGTTGTCTCGTTTGTTAAGCAGGGATACGTCTTCCAACATCTTGTCGATACGTTGGATATTGCTGTCGATGATGTTGTAGAGCTTGGCCTTGAGCGGATCTGCCTCGTCGCCTTCCTGCAACAAATCGCTGGCATGACGGATGGCGGACATCGGGTTGCGGATTTCGTGGGCAAGGTTGGCAGTCAACTGTCCAAGCGAAGTTAGCTTGGTGGACATGGCCTCCGCAGCCACTTCACGCAATGAGCGGACGTACAACATCAGCAGCTCGGTTTGCTCCTGAATCAGTGGAACGGCACGAACGTGCATGGCATGTTGGAAAATATGGATATCAGTTTCAAAAGGTTTGTCGGGTTGACGCTGCCAACGTGCCACCAGCTCGCCAAACACGATTTCCTGCTGATCGATAATCAGGCTGGGGAAATAGATTTTTGCCTGCTTGTTAAACAGCCACACGCGTTGAGTCGCATCAATCACCACAACCGCTTCCTGTACGCGGTTCAAAACCAAATGGTTCAAGCCGCTGATACGGCGGTAGGCAAGTTGATGGCGGCTGGCGGACTCTGAGGCCTGCTCCAAATAACGGGCGGCAAACGAGGTCAGCATCGCCACCAGATAGCCTGCGCCGATCAGCATCGAAGAATTCACCATTGATTTCGCGTCCCAATTAAACGAATCGAAACGCATGCTGCCGTCTAAAAACAGGTTCAAAATAAACAGCATGGCCGTATAGCCTGCATACAGCATGGGGTAATGGCCATAACTGAGCAGACACGACGTAGCAACAAACGGCAAAACCAAAATCCCGAAACCGGAAGCCGTACCGCCGGAGATATACACCAAAACCATCATCATGGTAATGTCGACCACGGCACTGGCATTGGGCAAATCCAAAGACTGCCACTGCCAGCCCGGGCGGAACACGGAGAGCATAATCAGGAAGAAATACAGCGTTACCCAGATATAAAACTCAACGTCCGGCAACGAAACGCCAATCAGGTTGCCGCCTGTGTAGCTGCCGAAAGCGTGCAAAACCAAAAGCGGTAAGACGATGGCTATTCGGGCAATGTTGATTACACCGGGAATCCGCTCCCTCAGATTACCCAGTTCTTGAAGATTGGCTCTGTTCATAAGTGAACCTTTTTTATTATCATGCAATGTCGTATAAATTTAATTTATTTAGATATATTTGTTCTTGTTTCAGGACAAACTTTTCAGACGGCCTGATATTTCCAATACCTTGCCTTTTTTACCGCGCTTGCCGTCAATATCGGCAATACGTAGTTTTTCCTGATGTTCTGCACCGCGTCGGCCGACCGATACAACGGTAAACTCAGAAGAGGTCGTCACCATAATGTGTTCCAAAGATGCACCCTCAGCCAACGACATCAGCTGCAAACCGCGGCCTTTAGGCATGACTTTGAGTTCGCCGATGGAAAACGCCAAGAGACGGTGGTCGCTGCTGGCCAGTACGACTTTGCAGTCGGGATTGATCAGTGAAGAAGCATAGACGGCAACCGGAGGCAGGACGGTTTCGCCACTGTCCACGGTCATGACCAATTTACCCGCTTTCACGCGTCCGACCATATCGGCCAACTTGGTGATAAAACCGTAGCCGCCGTTGCCTGAGAGCAAGTAATGCTGTTCTGGCTGGCCGGTGAGCATGGCGACGGGTTTCGCGCCGTTTTGTAACTCGATTAAGGATGAAACCGGCACGCCGTCGCCGCGTCCGCCAGGGATTTCGGCGGCATCAAGCGTATAGGTTCTGCCCAATGAATCCAGGATGACGACGGGCAAAACCGTGCGGCCTTCGAGGGTTTGTTTGAGACGGTCGCCTTCTTTGAACGCGGTTTGGCTCAAATCAAGGTTGTGTCCGGCACGGCTGCGTATCCAGCCTTTTTCCGACAGAATCAGCGTGATGGGTTCGTCGGCGGTGGTTTGTGTCAGCACGGCGCGTCCGGCCTCTTCCACCAGCGTGCGGCGCGCGTCACCAAACTGCTTCATGTCCGCCTGCATCTCTTTGATAATTAGCTTACGTTTTTCGTTTTCGTCGCCCAAAAGAATATTCAGACGACCTTGTTCTTCGCGCAACTCGTTCAATTCTTTTTCGAGTTTGAAACCTTCCAAACGCGCCAACTGACGCAGGCGGATTTCCAAAATGTCTTCGGCTTGGATTTCGGTCAGCCCGAACGCCGCCATTAAATCGGCTTTCGGATCATCTGATTCACGAATGACTTTAATCACTTCGTCAATGTGCAGAAAGACTTTCAGACGGCCTTCGAGGATGTGCAACCGTTTTTCCACTTGACTCAAACGGAATTTCAGACGGCGTGTTACGGTAACGACGCGGAAATCCAACCATTCCTGCAAAATCGTTTTCAGGTTTTTCTGCGCAGGGCGGTTGTCCAAACCCATCATTACCAAGTTCATGGACACATTGCCTTCCAGAGAAGTCTGCGCCATCAGCGTGTTGATGAAAGTATCCGTATCGATGCGGCTGGATTTTGGTTCAAATACAAGACGCACAGGATGTTCGCCGTCTGACTCGTCGCGCACGCGGTCGATTAAATCCAGCATCAGCTTTTTGGTGTTGAGCTGGTCTTGGTTGAGCTGCTTTTTTCCCGCTTTCGGTTTCGGGTTGGTTTGTTCTTCGATTTCGGCAAGGATTTTGGCGGAATTGGCGTTCGGCGGCAGCTCGGTCACAATCACGCGCCATTGTCCGCGCGCCAGCTTCTCGATTTCATAACGCGCACGCACGCGCACGCTGCCTTTGCCGGTTTCGTAAATCCGACGCAATTCGTCTGCCGGCGTGATGATTTGACCGCCGCCGGCAAAATCGGGCGCAGGGATATACTGCATCAGGTCGGCGGTTTCCAGCGTCGGTTTCTTCAACAACGCAATCGCCGCCTGTGTGACTTCGTTTAAATTGTGCGATGGGATTTCGGTCGCCATACCCACCGCAATGCCCGACGCACCGTTGAGCAACACCATAGGCAGACGGGTGGGCAGGTGTACAGGTTCGTCAAACGCGCCGTCGTAGTTCGGCACAAAATCCACCGTCCCCTGATTGATTTCGGACAACAGCAATTCCGCAATCGGCGTCAGCCGCGCTTCGGTGTAACGCATCGCCGCCGCCCCGTCGCCGTCGCGCGAACCAAAGTTGCCGATGCCGTCGATTAAGGGATAGCGCAAGGTAAAATCCTGCGCCATGCGAACCATCGCTTCATAGGCAGAACTGTCGCCGTGCGGATGGTATTTACCCAAAATCTCGCCGACCACGCGTGCCGATTTCACCGGCTTCGCCCCCGCCGTCAAACCCATATCGCGCATGGCAAACAAAATACGCCGTTGTACAGGCTTTTGGCCGTCTGAAACTTCAGGCAGCGCGCGGCCTTTGACCACGCTCATGGCGTATTCGAGATAGGCGCGTTCGGCGTATTGACCTAACAGCAGGTAGTCTTCACCGACAGGAGATGGACTTGGAGCGGAAATGTGTTCTGTCATCAGGATGGTAAAACGAAATAAATTAAAGAAGGATATTGTAAAGCAAAATCGGTAGTCATAGCCAATTTGAGTGATGAACGGTAGCGCAGCGACAATAAGGCTTTCCGAATCAGGTCAGCAAATGGAATCCGTTTCGACAAAAAAGGCCGTCTGAAACCCTTTCATGTTTCAGACGGCCTTTTCATTTTGGTTTTAAATCAAAACTTCGTTATTCTGCAGTAGCCGGTTTGGCCGCAGTTTTAATGGTTAAGGTCACCGCTGCGGCAATGGCCAGGGAAACACCGGCAAAAGTCATCGCGTTGGCAGGGTTTGAACCCAAGAAAGTTCTGTACACCCAGCCGAAAGATACGGTTTCAATCAGCATTGGAATCACAATCATCATGTTCACAATACCCATGTACACGCCGTAACGTTCTTTCGGAATAGAACCGACCACAATCATAAACGGCACGCCCATCATACTTGCCCAACCGACACCGAAACCAATCATCGGCGCAAACATCAGGTATTTGTTGCCGATGTGCGGAATGGTGAGCAAGGCTAGTGCGGCAAGGGTTACGGCAAAGGCGTGAACATATTTGGCGGCGTATTTGCGCGCCATCCACATCAGGCCAAAGGCGGAGATAAAGGTTATCACGTTGTAAAAACCGTTTACCAGGCCGGTCCATGCAACCGCTTGGCTATACGCTTCGGTATTTTCAACGGTCGAATCCCAGACGGATTGGACGATACTGTGGGAAATATATTGCCAGTAGATGAAGAGCGCGTACCATTGGAAGAGATACACCAAGGCCAGTTGCCACAGGGCAGTCGGCATTTCGCGCACGGCAACGACAATATCTTTAACAGCATGGGCCGGACCGCTCGGCTGGGCTTTAATGGCCGCCATTTCTTCAGGGCTGGGCTCGCGTTCGGCCGTTGATAAAACGGTAATCAAAACCGAACCGATGGAGCAGACCGCACCAATATAAAACGAACCGAATACCCAATACGGAATGCCTGCTTCGGAAGTTTGTTGCAACCAGCCGATTTGTTGGAAGATATAGAGGGAAACGTTGGCCAGGGTAATGCCCAAGCCGGTAAACACAGACTGCATCAAGAAACCGGTGGATTGCTGGTGTTCAGGAACGGTATCGGCAATGAAGGCACGGAAAGGTTCCATTGCAGTATTATTACTGATGTCCAAGAGCCACAGCAGCAATACGGCCACCCACAAGGCGGTAACGTGCGGATAGATAAAGAGACAGAGACTGCAACCAATGGCGCCAATCAAGAAATACGGACGGCGGCGGCCCAATCCGGGCACCCAAGTGCGGTCACTCATCGCACCAATCATCGGCTGCACCAGCAAACCGGTAATCGGGCCTGCCATATTCAAAATCGGCAATTGGCTCGGATCGGCATGAAGAAAGCTGAAAATCGGGTTAATCGCAGTTTGCTGCAACCCGAAGCTATATTGAATACCGAAGAAACCGAAGTTCATCAGCATAATCTGGCGAAGTGTCATCGCCACTTGTGGGGAGATTTTCATAGTAAGGCTACTCCTGGATAATAAACTATGGAAACAACAAACTCCAATTTCAGCGGTATGACGCTTTTATTGTATTGGGCCGCCTTTTTAATGAGGCAATCCTGTTTTCAGACGGCCTTTATTTTGACCGTTTACATAATCTTATTTTGATGTGTGTTTGCGTTGTTTAAAGCTTATTTTCAGGCCGTCTGAAACTATTTATTAATCACAGACTGACGCCAGATGGTTTCCCCAACGACCTTGACTGACTGAACCGAGCCGGTCGGGTGTTCAATGTATTGAAACAGCAAATCCGCCGCCATCGCGCCCATGCGCAGATAAGGCAGCTCGGTACTGGTCAACGGCGGAAACAGCGTCTCCGCAATCGCGCTGTGGTTATCATAGCCGGCAACCGAAACTTGCTCGGGAACCCGCACGCCGCGCGTCCTCAAAATCCCGTACACGCGTACTGCCATTTCATCGTTACCGCAGCAAATGACCGTCGGCGGAAGCGTCAAAGACAACAGTTTCAAAATAGCCGAAATCAAAGATCCGCTGTCATTGCTGAAGTCAGGATAACCAGTTTGCACCAAATCAGGATCGAAGACAATATCCGCATCCGCCAAAGCCCGGCGGTATCCGGCCAATCTCAATCTCGTTGCTTCTACGCCCGGCTGCAAAGTCACATAAGCAATCCGTTTGTGTCCGCTTTGGATAATCCGGCGCACCAAGCCATACTGCCCTGCTTCATCGTCCGGCAAAACCGACGGCGTACCTGCCAAATCGAAACAGTTGACCAACACCATCGGGCAACGGTTGGGCACTTCCGGCAGCAATACTTCCTGATGGAAACCGGCCACATATAAAATCCCCTCGGCACGATGCTCCATAAAGGTACGGATCAGCGGCTCCATCTGACCGGGCTGCCCTGGCTTGTTGTCGATGTCGGCAATCATCAAAATCTTGCCTTGTGCACGAATCTGCTGCTGAATGCCCTTAATCAAGAACATATCCGGTATGCCGTGTCCGCCCGTATTCTCGCCTGTCCGCGAAATGGCGCCGGTAATCAGACCGACCAAGCCGGAACGGTGTGACCGCATAATCCGCGCCGCAGAAGACGGGATATAGCCCAAAGCAGCAATCGCTGTTTCTACTTTAGAACGGGTTTTATCACTGACCGGCGCATCGCCGTTAATCACCCGGCTGACCGTCTTGGGAGATACCCCGGCATAAGCAGCGACATCATAAATTGTAGCCATCTTACGGACCCGTCCCGACAAGATTTCAATAATGTTACATAGGATAACACAGCAGACATCGGTGTCATACCCCTTTTTTTTACAGAAACTTGATGATAATCAATCATTTCTTTTTCATTTTGCATACATTTCTTAAACAAAAACACCCCCGCCACCTCCCAAAACCTGTTCAAATTTGTTAAACTACAAGCCACTACAAAAAAGCAGGAAATACCTATCTATCCTGCTTATTTTACCGTTACATACTAAGGAAACGAGATGACCGCATACTCAGACGCATGGCAGGCCTTGGAAGCCCATCATGCCGATACGCAACACGTTACCCTGCGCGAACGTTTCGCTGCAGATGCCGAACGTTTCAACAATATGCACGAAATTCTGCACGGTTTGTTATTTGATTACAGCAAAAACCGTCTGGATGAAAATACCCTTAATTTATTGTGCCGACTGGCCGAAGCAGCCGATTTGCCACAATATATGCAGGCCATGATCAACGGCGAAAAAATCAACACCAGCGAACACCGCGCCGTCCTCCACACCGCCCTGCGCCTGCCGGCCAATGCCCAACCCATTTACGTTGACGGCGAAAACATCGTGTCCAAAGTTCATCACGAACTCAACCGCACACTCGAGTTCGCACGCCAACTTTTGGACGGCACCCACGCAGGCATTACCGGCAAACCGATTACCGACTTGGTTCACATCGGTATCGGCGGTTCCGATTTGGGCCCGCGCATGGCCACACAGGCGCTGCAGCCTTATTGGCAAAACATCCGCGTCCACTTTGTCAGCAATTCCGATGATGCCGACTTGACCCAAACCCTTCTCGGCCTCAACCCCGAAACCACCGTATTCAGCATTGCCAGCAAATCGTTCCGCACACCGGAAACCCTGCTCAATGCCTATGCGGCGCGTACTTGGTATCGCGATGCAGGTTTGCCCGATTCCGGCATCTACCGCCACTTCTGCGCCATTTCTGCCGATGTGGCCGCCGCCCAAAACTTCGGCATTTCCCCCGACAAAGTCTTCGCCATGTCCGACTGGGTCGGCGGCCGCTATTCCGTCTGGTCGCCCATCGGCCTGCCGCTGATGGTTGCCGTCGGCGAAAAAGCATTCCGCAAAATGCTGGCCGGCGCACACGCGATGGATACCCACTTCTTCGAAACGCCATTCCGCCACAACATTCCCGTCCTGATGGCGCTCATCAACGTTTGGTACAACAACTTCCAACATTCAGACGGCCAAACCGTTGTCCCATACAGCCACAACATGCGCCTCTTCACACCATGGCTCAACCAGCTCGATATGGAAAGCCTCGGCAAACAGCGTACTTCAGACGGCCAACCCGTTTCCTGCACCACTGGCGGCATTGTCTTCGGCGATGAAGGCGTCAACTGCCAACATGCCTACTTCCAGCTTCTGCACCAAGGCACGCGTCTGATTCCCGTCGACTTCATCGTCCCCATGACCACAGTCTACGGCAACCACCGCCAACACCGCTTTACCGTTGCCAATGCCTTCGCCCAAGCCGAAGCGCTGATGAAAGGCAAAACCTTAGACGAAGTGCAAATCGAATTGGCCGCCCTACCCCAAGACGAACGCGACCGCCTTGCACCGCAAAAAGAATTCCCCGGCAACCGTCCGAGCAACAGCCTGCTCATCGACAGCCTGACGCCTTTCAACCTCGGCATGCTGATGGCTGCTTACGAACATCGTACTTTCGTTCAAGGCGTGATTTGGCGTATCAACCCCTTCGACCAATGGGGCGTGGAATACGGTAAAGAGCTGGCCAAAACCATCGAACCCGAACTCGAACGCGGCACGCCTGCACACGACAGCTCCACCAACGGTCTGATCGCCTTCTACCGCAACTGCAACGCAAGATCGAAGGCCGTCTGAAAATAAAATGCCCGTAAGACAAGCATATCTGCCTGTCTTACGGGCATTTCAAAACCTAATCGGCGGTAAGAATGAACCGTTAAAGCACCGCACTTTTAGACAAAAGTAGCTAGATTTTGATATAAAAAAAGGCTAAATCGATAATGACTTAGCCTTTTTCATCAGACTTGATTAGTTGTTTGTTGTTAATGCGCCTAAATCTTTATCAACTAAGAACAAACCTTTACCATCTTCACCAAGAAGATTTAATTTATCCAAAATTCCACTGAATAATTTTTCTTCTTCATGTTGTTCAGCCACATACCATTGTAAGAAGTTAAAGGCAGAGTAGTCTTTCTCTTCAAAAGTTCTACCAACTAATTCATTGATTTTAGAGGTAATTAACTTTTCATGTTCATAAGTTAATTCAAGTACTTGTTTCAATGATGAAAATTGATGAGGTGGTTCATCAATTTGTGTGATGATAGCCAATGCGCCGGTCTCATTTAAATAAGTGAAGAGTTTACGCATATGCTGCATTTCCTCAGCCGCATGCTCTGATAAAAATTTTGCAGCTCCTTCGAAACCTTGTTGTTCGCACCAGGCGCTCATTTGTAAATATAAGTTAGAAGAATAAAACTCTAAATTCATTTGATCATTTAATAGTTTAATCACGCTATTTGATAACATTTTATTTCTCCTATTCTTATAAAGTTTTTAATTCACGATCAATGTAGTAGAGCGCTGTACCACTTTCACCAAGAAGTTTGAATTTATCAACAATACTGTTAAATAATTTTTCTTCTTCATGCTGTTCAGCTACATACCATTGTAAGAAGTTAAAAGTAGAGTAATCCTTTTCTGCAAAAGTACTCTCAACTAACTCATTAATTTTAGATGTCACTAGTTTTTCGTGTTCAAGTGTTGTTTCAAAAACTTCTTTTAATGAAGCGTAATCGTGTTTAGGGGCGTCAATTTTACCTAACAAAGGCATTCCACTGGTTTCGCTCACATAAGTAAACAACTTTTGCATATGTTCCAATTCTTCATCGGCATGACGAAGTAAAAATGCTGCAGCGCCTTCATAACCATGTTTATGGCACCATGCACTCATTTGCAAATAGACATTTGATGAATACAACTCGAGATTAATTTGTTCGTTTAATTTTGCTGTAATTGACTTACTTAGCATAACTAACTCCTTTTCTTAATGCGGTTATGATAGATGTATCACAATACAAAATTTGTATTTGCGGATGAATTTTACTCATTTTATTGAGAATAGTCAATTTTATTTTATCAATTTTTATTGTAACCCATTAATTTAAAAGGATTTTATAAATAAATTATTCTCATTTGGTTCCATTTAATGAAATGAGTTATCAATATCGCCTTTGCCTAAATTCTCTAGAGAAATGATGAGGTGTTGGAAGGAGAATCGTAGATTTCCAAAGTTTTTTGCTCTCACTTATCAACTCCAAAATACTGGATAAATAGAAAACATGAAAATTCAATGTTTTTTATAGAATTACGCATCAAAGCGATATAGTTTCAAAGTAGGTTATCCTTAATATTTGAATGTGACAATTACCATTTATTATTTAACATAATATACATATTGTTGAAAAATCTACTGGTTAACTTCAATCAGGGAAAGCATGAAGAAGTTAGGAAGTTGGTTGGAAAGTTGATTAGGGTAGATTTTATTCAAATGAAAGACTAGGCTATGAAATCAAAATTTGTGTATAAGTTACTGGTAATTTCAAAGTACCTGTACATTTTAATTTGTATATCAATACCAATCGTTTTTATTTATGAAAGCTACCAAGGAGATAATGTTGATTTTATGATTTATATTCATGCTTTTATTATTTTTTCCATATTGGGTGTATTGACTCAATATTCTACATCTAATTTTTTTGAAAAGGAAAAATAACATGATTGAACTATCCATTGAGGATCTGGAACTAATTTATGGAGGAGGCTTAGGAGAGAGAATCCTTCAAGGAGGAGCAAATGGTGCATAAATAGGAGGATCAATTGGTGCAGGTATTGGTCTGGGTGTCGGTATAGCTTTTGGCAGTATTCCTGCCGGACCAGCTATTATGGTCGGTGGCACAATTGGTGCTGCTGTTGGTGCTGCAACTGGTATGGGTGTTGCAGCATATGAGTATTACCAAGAAACTCAGCCTAAAGGGACAGTAACGGTCGGTCCGATTTCTGCTTTTGCTGTGGACAAATCAGGAAACGGCTACACTGACGGCACAAATTACCACTGATATTTCTCATCGTTCAAACGATCTCTAGGGGTCGTCTGAAACTTTCTTAACTTCAATTTTATGAATACACCCAAGCAACCCTTCTTCCGTCCTGAAGTCTCCGTTGCCCGCCAAACCAGTTGTTCCAACAAAAGGCCGTCTGAAACTTAATTTGTCAAAGTTTCAGACGGCCTTTATTCAATAAAGATAGCAGAAGTTAATTCGCCATATCCCCCATCTTTGCTACAATATCCCTTTCCTTTTTTATTGATTCCACTATGACCACCGCACCCCAAACCAGCACTTGGCGCAAGATTTTCTCGCGCAGTATGCTGATTTGTATCTTTACAGGCTTCACTTCGGGGCTGCCGCTTTATTTTCTGATCAACCTTATTCCTGCATGGTTGCGCAGCGAACATGTCGATTTGAAAACCATCGGCCTGATGGCACTTATCGGGCTGCCTTTCACTTGGAAATTTATCTGGTCTCCCGTCATTGATTTGGTCAGATTACCTTTTTTAGGACGGCGGCGCGGTTGGATGCTGGTTACGCAAATTGGTTTGCTGCTGACCTTGCTCATTTACGCCTTCCTAAATCCTGCTCAGCATTTATATGTAATTATGGGCTTATCGTTGGTGGTTGCCTTTTTCTCTGCCAGCCAAGATATTGTATTGGATGCATTTCGCCGCGAAATTTTGTCAGATGAAGAATTAGGCTTGGGCAACTCCATCCACGTCAATGCCTACCGTATTGCTGCTTTGGTACCTGGCTCACTCAGCTTGATTCTGGCTGATTTAATGCCTTGGCACAACGTATTCATCATTACTGCACTATTTATGCTGCCCGGTCTGCTGATGACCCTGTTTTTAGCTAAAGAGCCTGACATTCCGCCAACTGTGCCTCGTACATTTGCCCAAACAGTCTCTGACCCTTTCAGTGAGTTCTTCTCCCGCAAAGGCATCAAACAGGCCATATTGGTATTGCTGTTTATCTTTCTCTACAAACTGGGCGACAGCATGGCCACTTCTTTGGCTACACCGTTTTATCTGGACATGGGCTTCAGCAAAACCGACATCGGCCTCATTGCCAAAAATGCCGGCCTGTGGCCTGCTGTGATTGCCGGCATTGCCGGTGGTATTTGGATGTTGAAACTCGGGATCAACAGGGCATTATGGGTTTTCGGCGTGGCGCAATGGGTTACTATTCTAGGCTTTGCCTGGTTGGCAAATTTTGGCAAGTTTGAAACCATCACACTGACAGAACAAATGATGCTTGCGGCAGTGATTGGTGCAGAAGCAGCGGGCGTAGGTCTGGGTACAGCGGCGTTTGTTGCCTATATGGCTCGTGAAACCAATCCTGCATTTACGGCCACACAATTAGCCCTCTTTACCAGCCTTTCCGCTGTACCGCGTACATTTATCAACGCCTCTACAGGCTATCTGATTGAAGCGATGGGTTACTTTAATTTCTACTGGCTGTGTTTCGCTTTGGGCATACCGGGTATGTTGCTGCTGTTTAAAGTGGCACCGTGGAATGGCGAAAAAGTGAGTAACTAGATTGCCAGTCTAAAACTTCTAGTAAAACAAAAGGCCGTCTGAATGTTCAGACGGCCTTTATCATACAAAAATTTTATTCTGCTTCAGGTTTGACAGTACTGCGGACATCGCCGCTTTTTTCTTTATGTTTCAAAACAGCGCGGTCGAGCTTGTCCATCAAAACATCAATCGCGGCGTACATATCCTGTTCAATCGCTTCAACGTGCAAATCTTTGCCTGCCAGATGCGCATCAGCTTCGGCTTTTTGATTGACTTTTTCCACCGAGAGCGTAATGGTCACAGAAATGATGTTGTCGGCATGGCGATTGATTCGTGCCAACTTGTCGGAAACATAGTTTTTGATGGCTTCGGTAACATCAAAATTCAGACCGGTGATTTTCAGATTCATGATACAGCTCCTTCGGTTGATTAGTCCGTCAAAACGGATCGGAATATATCTACTCGGTAAATTTTCGTTTGTGTGCCGGTGGGATGTCTAATGATTCTCTATATTTAGCAACTGTACGTCTGGCAATTTCAATGCCGCGTTGTTTTAATAATTTGACGAGGGTCTCGTCCGAATAGGGTTTGCTGCTGTCTTCACTTTCAATCAACTGGCTCAATACGGCTTTGATTGCGCCTTGGCTGAACCCTTCGCCATCATCATCGGCATTGACTGCCTGTGTGAAGAAATAGCGTAACGCAAACAGGCCGCGCGGGCAAGACAAATATTTCTGATTGGCGGCACGCGAGATGGTACTTTCCGCCAAACCCAATTCGGCGGCGGCATCTTTCATCAGCATGGGAGACAGGCCGATTTCTCCGAAGATGAAAAAATCTTCCTGATTTTTGACGATATACTCGGCAAGGCGGAGGACAGTGCTTTTACGCAGCTCCAAAGAATCAATGCGCTGCTTGGCTTCGTTGATTTTTTCCTTCCACTCCGGTGCGCCCTCTTCCTCTGATTTCATCAGGTCGCAATATTCCTGATTGAGCTGCAGCTTCGGCCAAGCCGCTTCGTTGCTGATGACTTCCCAGCCGTCCTTGCCCTCTTTGACCCAAACGTCAGGCTGAATATAAGGCGTAGGCGTGGCAGAGGCGAAGCCGTAGGCTGGATAGGGATTGAGCCCGGCAATCATATCGAGCGCGGCTTCTATGGTTTTGCTGTCGGTATCGGGATAAAGTTTGCGGAAACGCAGAACGTTTTGTTTGCGGTTTTTGCCTAAGTCTTGAAGCGAACTTTGCACCAAATGCGCGGCCATTTGTCGGGCAGGAGAAGCCGGCAAACGCATTAACTGCAACATAAGCGACTCGGTCAAATCCGCCGCCGCCACGCCGGGCGGCTCAAAGGTTTGCAATACATCCAGCGCGTTTTGCAGGGCTTCTTCGTCCAGCATCCATTCCAACGGCGTGTGGTCGATAATTTCTTCGAGGCTGTCGGTGAGGTAGCCTTGTTCGTCCAAAAAATCAATCAAGACGTGAACATAGGCCGCTTCCACTTGCGAGAGCGGATGCTCGCACACTTGGGCATGCAGATAGTGTTTGAAATCCTCTTCTTCGGCGATGTTGCTCCAAATATCTTCGGCATCGTCGCCGCTCAACTGCTGACCTGCGCGCGGCATGGTTACCGCACGGTTGAGCCCGCTATCGGCAAATTCATCGCTTTCCGGACGCTCAAGCAGAGGATTGTCTGACAACCAGTCTTCCACTTCGCGCTCAAGCTCAAGACCCGACATCTGCAAGATGCGCAGAGACTGTTGCAGCCGCTGGTTGAGCTGCTGGGTCTGTTTGAGTTTAAGGACGAGTGAAGACATAGTGTTTAATTCGAAATGTATGGATAGTTTTTCAGACGGCCTTTATACGGCAGGCCGTCTGAAAGATTAGTTTATCGGTATTATATTTGTATTTTTAGTGATTATTCCAATATTTATAGCCGCCCTCAATTGAAATGAGGGTCTCATATACCGTCAAATATGCATTCAATATTTGAAATTTTCACCCAAGTAAACCGAACGGACTTGTTCATTGTTGACCAAATCATCCGGCTTGCCTGAAGCCAATACCGTACCGTCGCTGATGATGTAAGCACGGTCGCAGATGCTGAGGGTTTCGCGCACGTTGTGGTCGGTAATCAATACGCCGATACCGCGTAATTTGAGGAACTCGATGATTTTCTGAATATCGATGACAGCAATCGGGTCAACGCCGGCAAAAGGTTCGTCCAACAAA
>NZ_JBQCVF010000009.1:0-31541 GCF_051962515.1 Neisseria sp. P0009.S007
ACCCTGATGTGGCGCTTCATGCTTGCCGACAACCTCACCGACTGCGCCAAAATGATTGCCGAAATCAGCAACGGCAAGCGCATGACGCGCGAGCGCTTGGAGCAAAACATGATTAAAATGCGCAAAATCAACGCCCGCATGGTCAAAAGCCGCAGCCATCTGGCCGCAACATCCGGCGAAAGCCACATCAGCAACAATATGATGGAAGCCATGCAACATGCCCACCGCAAAATCGTCACCACCACCGAGCTGCTCCTGACCACCGCCGCCAAACTGCGCGCGCCCACGCTCAACGAAAGCGAAATCCGCCTGCTCGACCGCCATTTCAACCAACTCCAACGCGAACTGCGCCTGACCGTACGTCTCATCAAAGGCCACTACGCCCGCCGCATCCGCATCGATACTTCGCTCAATACCGAACTAAGCAAACCGGCCGCCCGCCTGCATTACGACTGGCAAGGCTTCCTCTGGCTCAGTACCAATATGCGTAACGAAATCGCCGCATTGGTGATCCTGTTGCAACGTTCGCGCAATAAATGGTTGGACAAAAAAGAATTGCAACGCCTGAAAGAATACCTGCGTAACGATACCGATCCGGAGTAACAATAGGCCGTCTGAAAAACGCAAACCCAAAATAAAAGACAAAAACGAATTAGCCGCCGATAACATCGGCCAATAAAAAAGGCCGTCTGAAACCCAATGGTTCAGACGGCCTTTCAATCAATCCAAGCAACAATAAATACCGCATAAAGCAAAATCCCCTGCGATTGCAGGGGATTTTTATATTTGGTTGTGGGAGCAGGATTCACAAAACTATATAACCGAATGTATTTAAAGTATATTTTCAGTCAAACTCTTAAAGATACCAACAAATGTACCACCAAAACTTGTAGAGCTACATCAAATCAATTCTGTCTACTATTTCCAACATTGGCTTCAACTATACCAATAATATCATATGGCCTCAACCATTTAGTTAATAAACACGAGATTTTTCAAAGTTACCAACGTATACCATAAAAAGTCGAATTACTAGTTTCCCACATATAAATTTGCCCCTCCAAGCATAACTATGATCGGTCGGTAGGATCCTAATAATTGAAATTACCCCCTGTTTGAGTAGAAAGTACCGACATATTAAATTCTTGGTTTATGCTCAACAAGAGATTGAATAAAAAATGAACGCAGTTGGACACTATTGGATAGTAAATAATTACGACCTTCAAGCAGATTTGAGCATCTATTTGTATATGATTGAAAAACTCCAGACGTTAAGTATTGCTAAAACGGCGATATTCGCCGTTTTAGCCATTAGAGACCTTTGCAAAATCCCCCCAAAAATCCCCTAAATTCCTACTAAGACATTCAGGGGATTTTCCATGACCACCTTCTTCCAGCAAACTGCCCAAGCCATGATCGCCAAATACATCGACCGTTTCCCACTATTGAAGTTGGATCAGGTGATTGATTGGCAACCGATCGAACAGTACCTGAATCGTCAAAGAGCCCGTTACCTTCGAGACCACCGCGGTCGTCCCGCCTATCCACTGCTATCCATGTTCAAAGCCGTCCTGCTCGGACAATGGCACAGCCTCTCCGATCCCGAAATCGCCATTGAGTTTGACAGCGACCCCAAACAGGCACGCGCCAGCCGCCAAGACGCGCTCAAAGATGCCGCCACACGTAAAATCTGGATAGCTGGCGCACATATGCCCTTCCCCGGCATCAGACACATCCGTGCCGAAAGCAACGGCGCTACACTTGGCTGCCGGTGGAATATACCCCGATCGAAATCGACGGCAAAGTGCAATAATTTAACAAAAACCGACCGCACTTTTCTTAGAGGAAGCCGTCAAATGACGGCTTTTTTGTGTTACGGCGATTTTTCTTTATAATACGAAAAATTTTTATGAATTAACAAAGGCAGGAATTATGGCGGTAGAAGCGGCTGACGGCGATTTATTGCACGTGGTGGTGTTATTGGGGGCGGCGGTAGTTGCCGTGCCGTTATTTAAACGTTTAGGTCTAGGCTCGATTCTGGGTTATTTGGCTGCGGGGCTGGTTATCGGACCCTTCGGATTAAAGCTCGTTACCGATTCCCACGCTATTTTGCATATTGCGGAATTCGGCGTGGTGATGTTTCTGTTTTTGATCGGGCTGGAAATGAAGCCGTCGCATTTATGGAAATTGCGTAATCAGATTTTCGGCTTGGGTACCCTGCAGGTGACGTTTTCCAGTCTGTTCCTTACCCTAATCGGGCTGGCTTACGGTTTTTCTTTAGTGATGTCGTTTATTTCGGCGGTAGGTTTTACACTCACCTCCACCGCAATGGTCATGCAGATTATGGACGAACGTCATGAAATCAGCACACCGCAAGGTCAGCGCATTGTCTCCATTTTGCTGTTTGAAGATTTGCTGATTGTGCCCATGCTGGCGATTGTAGCATTTCTAGCACCCGATAATCCCAATGCCGTTGCCGATGCCGTACCGCTATGGCAGAAAATCGGTGTTGCCGCGCTTTCTTTGGCAGCGTTGATTGCGACAGGTATTTGGCTGCTCAATCCGCTGTTTAAAATTCTGGCAAAATCCAAAGCACGCGAGGTGATGACTGCCGCCGCGCTGCTGGTGGTACTCGGTGCGGCTTATTTAATGGAGCTGGGCGGTCTGTCTATGGCGATGGGTGCGTTTCTGGCGGGAGTGCTGCTGTCGGAATCCGACTTCCGTCATCAGCTTGAAGCGGATATCGAACCGTTCCGAGGCCTTTTGCTCGGGCTGTTTTTCTTAGCTGTCGGGATGTCGCTGGATGTGGCAACGGTGCTCAATAACTGGAAGGTAATTCTTTCCGCCACTGTACTGATGATTATCTTGAAATGCCTTGCCATTTATGGAGTGGCGCGTTTTACCAAAGCAAGCCATCACACCGCGATACACCGCGCCGTACTGATGTCGCAGGGCGGTGAATTCGCCTTCGTATTACTCGCCTCCGCTGCCGTACAACGGGCGATTAATGCGGAAGTGCTAGCGAATATGACGGCAATCGTGGTGCTCTCCATGATTATGACACCCTTCAGCGTTATGCTGTTCGACCGCTATTTCAAAGAACCCCGCGCAGCTGCGGCAGTGGACGATGTGGAAGAACATGCGGGCGAACTCAACGGCAACGTGCTGATTATCGGATTCGGGCGCATGGGGCAGGTGGTCAGCCAAATGCCGCTAGCCTACGGTGCCACCATTTCCATTCTGGACAACGATCCCGACATCATCAACGTCGCACGCGAATACGGTTTCAAAGTCTATTACGGCGACGCCACCCGCGCCGACGTGCTGCATGCCAGCGGCGTGGAACACACCGACATCGTAGCGGTATGCGTGGACGACAGAGAAAGTGCGGTCAGAATTGTGGAAAATATTCATCATATCAACCCGAACGCCAAGGTGTTCGTGCGCGCCTGGGACAGACGCAATGCGCTGGCCCTAGTGAAAGCGGAAGCGGATTTCGTAGTGCGCGAAACCTTCTATTCTTCCATGAAAATGGGCGATGAAATCGTCAAGGCATTGGGTGCTAGCGTGCAGGAATTACGTGCCGTACACGACAAAGTACGCGACGCCGACAAAGAACGCTTCGCTTTGGAAATTGCCGGCAAGGAATTTGAAGGGCGCAGATTACTGTTGGGGAATATAAAGAAAAATTCGTAAAATAGAGCGCACTTTTGTAGCTGCAAGCGATGGAATTTAAGCGAAAAATTGCAAAACACCGCACTTTTTACGCCCGTTCGGAACGCAGGCGGTGTTGGCGGATGTTTTTCAGCAGGCGGAACAGTTCCGCCCACGCGGAGCGTTTCGGCTGCGGGGTGTTGCCTGTGCCGATGAGCTTCATTTGATAAGCATACCAGCCCAGTTCGAGAAAGCCGCCGAGCTTGCGATCGATGAATCCCAAGCCTGTGCGGACGCCGGGCAATTCCGCTTTTGCCAATCCGCCCGATAACATCCGTTGCAGCAAATCGGGAATAAGTGCAAATAGTATTTCAGACGGCCTTTTAAGGTTTCTACATCTATATTTTAGTCGGCGAACTGTTTTTTCATTCGTTCGCGTCGCTCTTGCGCTTCTACGGACAATGGCACAGCCTCTCCGATCCCGAACTCGAACACAGCCTCATCACCCGCATCGATTTCAACCTGTTTTGCCGTTTTGACGAACTGTGCATCCCCGATTACAGCACCTTATGCCGCTACCGCAACTGGTTAGCGCAAGACAACACCCTGTCTGAATTATTGGAACTGATTAATCGCCAACTGACCGAAAAAGGCTTAAAAGTAGAGAAAGCATCCGCCGCCGTCATTGATGCCACCATTATTCAAACCGCCGGCAGCAAACAGCGTCAGGCCATAGAAGTCGATGAAGAAGGACAAGTCAGCGGCCAAACCACACCGAGTAAAGACAGCGATGCCCGTTGGACAAAGAAAAACGGCCTCTACAGACTCGGTTACAAACAACATACCCGCACCGATGAGGAAGGCTATATCGAGAAACTGCACATCACTCCCCCAATACTCATGAGTGCAACCACCTGTCGCCTTTGCTGGAAGGGATAGCCGAAGGTACAACCGTCTATGCTGACAAAGGCTACGACAGTGAGAAAAACCGACAACATCTGAAAGAGCATCGGTTGCTGGACGGCATTATGCGCAAAGCCCACCGTAACCGTCCGCTGACGGAAGTGCAAACCAAACGCAACGGATATTTGTCGAAAACCCGTTATGTGGTCGAACAAAGCTTCGGTACGCTGCATCGTAAACTCCGCTATGCGCGGGCAGACTACTTCGGACTGAGCAAAGTGAGTGCACCAAGCCATCTGAAGGCGATGTGTTTGAACCTGTTGAAAGCGGCTCGGATGCCTGATTATCAGGTATCCAAGGGGGATTAAGGGGGTATTTGAGTAGAAGCAGTGGATATTTGAAACAAAAACAGCCGAAAACCTGTGTTTGGATTTCGACTGTTGGAGGAAGGCTTTTTTGTAAAGGTCTCCATTAGTATGTTAATTGTAAATCAACAAGGGGGATAATACCCAGGTGGGCAGAAGTATCCATTTTCTAGAAACCATTTGTGAGTAAACCAATAAATGAGTGGTTTTCCATTTGGGTGATAATATAAATAACCATGTCTCACAAGCTCATCAATTGCGATTTGTGCCAAAACAGCTTTACGAATTAACCGTGGACCATTTCTACAGATAGTCTGCTTCTCTATACCTGGATAAGGATTTTGTGGATTATAGGTTCTGGCAAGGTATTGAAATAAGGATTGAGCATACTCAAAACGCACCTGCTCTTCTGACTTCTCGCCAAATAATCGGAGCGACTCTTCCAAATAGTATCCCATAAGCATAATAGAAGAATGTAGTATCGATTCTGGAATTTTGCTTGTTGCTTCTTCGTTTTCATCACCATAAAGATAAAAATAAATCAGAGCTGCAATCCTCGAAGCATTATTCATGAATTTGCTTACTACATCTTTGACGCTTTGGTACCTACCTATTTCCGAAATGTTTGCTTCAAGATCATTAGCTGTATTAATCCACAGCCTTTTGGCTGATTCATCAAATTCTAAACAGATGATTTTCTGATCCTGTGCACAGTTAATTGAAAATTGACACAGCTGTTTCATCCTTGTATTGAAGTCTTCCAAATCAAAATTGGTAAATGGCTCACTTATACTCCGGAAACCTTGTGTGCTTTGTGGATAACACACCAACATACGGGCTAGCAGCCCGCTACCTCGAATCATGTTTTCTTTTTTACCTAATGCTTCTGTGAACAAGTCCGGTTGCACAGAAAAAGAGCAACTTAAAATATTATCAACGTCATAAGAACCAGATTGACGGTCAACATGAATTTTCTCACCATCCCAAAGTGTATTAAGCAATGAAGTATGTTTGGTAGTCATGTTTTTTAGAACACTCCCAGCTTCAGTCGTTACATACAAGCCTCCCACTTTCGATTGGCCTAATTGAAAAGTCAGAGCCTCAATTGTGGCATCATCAAACACAATTCTACTTATTTGTTCTTCAGTTGGTTTTTCCGATTCAAGTTCCCTAAGTTTGGCACTATAAACATCGATGTTACCCGCGTCATTTTGATTAATTGCTTTCTTCAGCTTTTTCATGAGCTCAGAATAGCGCAAATCCCAAACAATTTGCTTACTCTTATTACTGGAAATAATCTGTTGATTCATAACACTTAATTCGTTTTCAAACTGTCTGATACCCTTCATAAACAGATTTAAGGTACTGGTTTTACGCTCTCCTGAATCAGCAATAGTGCAAACATACAGGTTGCTTGGGATAGTCATTCCTATAGGCAACCTCACTTTGACAAAGGACTGCATAGCAGTTGACAACGCTGTCAGCATAGAAGAAACAACTATCGGCATAGGCGATTGAATTTGGTTTTGTACACTTCTAGCGAGATTGCTTAATTTGTAGTGTAAACAAAGGTGTAACTCAGATTCGTTGAAGTTAGCATTCATTTTTCGCTCCCTTCATACGTGAATTAAAGCGTTGTGCTTTTAATGCTTCAAGCCATTCTTCTACTTCCTCTCTTACCCAACGATTGGTTCTCTCACCAAGTTTAATGGGCCGCGGGAAAGTCGAATCATAATACCTACTTTTAGGATTAAGACGATCATAAATGCCAGTCCTTGAAAGTGGTACAAGTTTAAGTAAATCTGATAATTTAATCAGATTTAGATTTTGTTGTGCTTCTTTAAAACTATCAAGCATAATAAGCTCCAAAAGTTGATTTAAAATATTCCAGACGTTTTCTGGATAACCTTGGCGCTATTTTGCAAATTTAAGAGAAAAAAGCATAGGTCAAAATTGTTTAAAATTAGCCCAAAACCAGGGTTAAAATATTGACTTAACGCCCCTTTTTTGATAAATTATTCAATAAATACATAATCTTATGCATTATTTAAATTCCGCCCAAACAAGAACCAAGAATGTGATTGCAATTTCTCTATCATATAGAATTCGTCTTTACATGCTTTGAAGTTGTACCTTTCCATTGCCTTTATTAAATCTGCGTGACTTTTAATAATTACTATGGGATTTTGCTGATTTGCCCAGATAAATGTATCACAGAGCAATTTAAGAAACTTACTCATTCCAACATTATTAGATTTTTTATTAAAGTGTAAGTTTCTTTTCTTCTTTACTAGAGAAGTTAAAAATGCCAAACGTTTATCATGATTATCAGATAATAAACTTGGAAATTTTGATTGCATATAATTATCGACAACTTTCTTTTCAACTATTGGTTTCTTTTCAAGTATCTTTATAATATCAAGAATAGTCCTTAAATTTTCAGGTAAAACTTCAATTTGACTTTGACTATAACCTAAATTAAACATTAATCTTCTCTTATAAACTTCTTCTTTCACTAAATCTATATCAGATTTTAAAATATACAAGTCTTGAAATTTTAAACGAAAGCTTTTATTGATATTAACTTGTAAAATATTACTTTTAAAGAAATTGAATATTTCTCCTTGAGGTCCTCTTTTCCAAAAATAATTTACGTGTTCAAATTTATTATTATAATTATTAAATATATAATAATTATTTGTATAAAAGTTTTTAATTTCAGCTTCTACTTTGATTTTATCTAGTACCATTGGGAGTGAATGTGGCTGCTCCTTCTTAGAATTAAAAAATTTAGTAATTATTTGTGGTGACAATCCTGTCCTTTTAATAAAATCTTTTTTATCCGCCTCAGAAACTTCATTTTCAAAGCTATCTATTAATATATCTTCGAGATTTTTTTCAAAGAAATATGAAGTTACTGATGAATAAAATTCCGTTTGCCCAGTCTCAGCCTCTTTCTTTTCAGCCTCTTTCTTTAAATATTTTTCAACTTCTTCATAATCCTGCTTTAACTCATCATTGAATTGGTATTCATGCATATTTACAGGTTGTCCACAAACAGCAATCATCATCGGCGCATCCAGCTTGGGATAATCTAAATTATTCAGATTCAGGTTACTAAAAGTAAATCCTACTCCATAGTCTTGAAAAAGAACTGGTTTAATTAAACTTAATTGATTTAAAAACCTGTATTCGAATGGTGTCTCTTTTTTGAAAAGATTCAAACTAGAAATACTAATTTTAGGTAAGGTATAACTACTATCTTTGGGAGATTTTTTATTTTTAATATGCCTTAAATATATATCAATAGGAGCCATTCTCTTGATATATATATCCATCTTCTCTCTAGAAGCTCTATTACCTACTTTAAAATATAGGGGTATATTTAAGTCTTCAATACTTTGTATTATTTCACTTTCTTTATTTGAATCATCTACTAGTTCTATAACTTTAATAAACTCATTTACCTGACGTAAATTACTATCCATAATAATCTCTCTATTCTATTTTTTTTCAACCATATATTACTAACTTGAAATAACCAAGCAGCCTACATAGCTGCTTTTTTCTATTGTTATATCAAGGAGTTTTATATGTCAATTCAATGCCCGAATTGTAACTCACACAATGTCATTGAGCGTCAGATCGGTAAAACCGTTGGCGCACGTATTGGAGCTGTCAGTGGAGGAGTTTTGGGGGTTTCAGGAGCTTGGACTGGTGCAGAAAATGGTGCTGTGGTAGGCGCAGCATTCGGGCCAGTTGGCTTAATAACTGGCTCGATTGCTGGAGCTTTGTTTGGTGGTTTGGTAGGTTCAGTTTCAGGCAGTATTGCTGGTAGCAAGGTTGGGGAACAGTTAGATGGTTCTGTTTTAGACCTTTATCGCTGCTTAGACTGTGACACAGAATTCAATTAAGGGGGCATCATGGCTCATGATATTCAGACAATGGCCTATACAGGCAAAGCACCGTGGCACAACTTAGGCAATCATTTGCCTGAGAAACAACCTATCGAAGTATGGGCAAAGGCTGCAGGGATGGATTGGAGAATCCAGGAATCAACAGTCCGCTATGATGTTGAGATGCCTGAGTTGGGTCACCAGTCCCTAATTATGCCTTTTGAGGATCACAAGGTTCTGTTTCGTTCTGATAACAAGCAACCCTTGTCTGTGGTAAGCAAACGTTATCAGGTAGTGCAACCACAGGAGGTTTTAGAGTTCTATCGTGATTTAACCGAGCAGGCAGGCTATGAGTTGGAAACGGCAGGTGTCTTAAAATCAGGACGCAAGTTTTGGGCTCTAGCACGAACAGGTAAGGAAGCTGTTTTAAAAGGCAATGATGTGGTTAAAGGCTATCTTCTCTTGGCTACGTCATGTGATGGTACTTTGGCTACAACCGCCACACCGACAACTATCCGTGTAGTTTGTGCCAATACGCTTGCGGTTGCTTTAAATGGTACTTCTACCTCGATTAAAGTACCACATAGTACAAACTTTGATGCTGAAGATGTTAAACGCAGATTAGGCATGGCAATAACTGGCTGGGATTCGTTTATGTACCGCATGAAAATGCTGTCAGAACGTAAAATCAAAAACCATGAAGCCATGCATTTCTTTATGCGGGTACTCTGTAACTCTGACAATCTCAAAACAGGTGCAGGCTTAACTAATGAACGCGCTCTAGCTAAGGTTCAAGACCTGTACAACGGTCATGGTCGAGGGATGCAAGTCAGCGCTACCAAAGATACCGCGTGGGGTTTGTTATGTGCTATGACTGAGTATGTAGACCATGAACGACGTGCTCGCTCTAACGAATATCGTTTAGATAGTGCATGGTTTGGTCAAGGTGCCGCTCTTAAACAACGCGCTTTAGACCATGCTCTTGAACTGGTCGCATAAGTCGTCTGTTGTTCAGTTGGCCTCTCTTTTACCTTAAATCAAACTAATAAAGCCCTTGTATCCCAAAGGATACAGGGGCTTTATTTTTGTATAGAAAGGAATTTTTAAATGAATACTTTAGTAGCTCAAACCAAAGCTTCTCATCATGCTAAACCCCTCCGTCTGGTAGAAACCAAACAGATGGAACGTGATAAATGGCTTGCTGTTCGTCAATCGGGTATTGGCGGTTCTGATGCAGCAGCTGCAATTGGGTTGAATCCCTACAAATCCCCTTTGGCACTGTGGATGGAAAAAACAGGCCGAGGGGAAATGTTGCCACAGATTGATATTGAGGATGATACCCAGCCTGTTTATTGGGGGACTATCCTAGAACCGATTGTTGCTAAACATTACAGTAAACGTACTGGCAATAAGGTACGTCGGGTTAATGCCGTACTTCAGCATCCGACCATTCCCTTTATGCTGGCTAATCTTGACCGTGAAATTGTCGGAAACACTGACGTACAAATCTTGGAGTGTAAAACTGCAGGAATGAATGGAGCAAAACTATGGAAGGACGGTATACCTGACTATGTCCAAGTTCAGGTTATGCATCAATTGGCGGTAACCGGCAAACAGACTGCTGATGTGGCTGTTCTGATTTGTGGCCAAGATTTGCAGATTCATCGTATTGAACGTGATGAAACTATGATTGAAAACCTGATTAAGCTGGAGCGTCAATTTTGGTATTACGTTGAAAACGATATCGCTCCACCAGCTGATGGCTCTATGTCAGCAGAGCAGGCTCTCCGTTGTCTATTTCCAAATGATGACGGTGAGGTTGTTGATTTAACTGCTGATGCAGATTTGAATCATGTGTTTGATGACTTGCAAGAAACCCGGCAACTACTGAAGTCTATCCATGCAGACGAAGCCAAAATGCAGCAACGGTTGATTCAGGCAATGGGTACAGCTGCTCACGCAAAGTTTCGAAATGGCTCGATCAGCTATAAACGTAGCAAGGACAGCATGGTTTTAGATAGTAAACGTATGGCTGCTGAAAACCCTGATTTGGCTCTTCAATACCAAATCCTGAAAGCTGGCAATCGTCGCTTCTTACTCAGTAATAAAACCGCATAAACCAACAGACGGCCTGACGGTCGTCTGTTTTTATTCAAAAAGGAATCACTATGTTAAAAGGACTCGCATTAACACCGCCTGTCATTGGTCGTATCAGCATTGGTAAAGTCGAAGAGAAGAACGGTAAAAATGTACCCGTTAAAGATGATGAGTTTACCATTACTACCCAAGTACAAAAGCATGGCAAATGGATACCACATCCGATTAATGAACAACTGCGTAAAGCCAATGAAAAGCTCCGTTCCATCCCGGTAATGCTGCTTTTTGATGACCCCGATTTAAATTTACGTGCCCAATACAGTTTGTTTGACCGACAAACAGGTCGCCCGATCTGTGTTGGTAATGGCGAATCCTGTAAGCGTACCACTCCTGAAGGGGTTAAATCAGAATACTGCCCTAGTCCCAATTCCTGCCCGATAGGTGCAAATGGTCAATGCAAACCTTATGGTCGTCTGAATGTACGAATCGGTGAGGATGATGAAGTGGGTAGTTTTATCTTCAGAACCACAGGGTTTAACAGCATTCGTACATTGGCATCTCGACTGCATTATTTCTCTGCTTTATCAGGCAAGAAACTGTCCACTCTGCCTCTAGAGCTCAAGCTACGTAGCAAATCAACCACGATGTCTTTTCGTACACCAATTTACTATGTGGATTTGGTCATCCGGGAGGGAATGACTCTGAATCAAGCCATCAATGAAGCTCATAAAACCTACGAAGAGCGTATTCAAGCTGGTTTTAAGCAGGAAGCTTTAGATGAAGCCGCTCGAAACGGTTTTGCTGCGGGAGCATTTGAAGAAAATGAGGAAGACGGCGTAGCGATTGTTGAAGAGTTCTACCCTGAAAAAACCGCCATTTCGGTACGGGAAGGTTCTCAATCTGCCATTACTTTGGCTGAAAAGATTGCGGAGAAAGCAGCTAATACCTAATTTAAGAAAGCACTATGCACAATTGCATGGTGCTTTTTTAAAACAAATAGATTCAATTTTTTTTGTTTAGGTAAAGGATATGAATAGAAATAACTGTGTACCTCCACGATATTTCCGATTCAGCAACTATATCGACCTTTTCCGTTTTTTAAACCACGAAAAATCAATGAGTTTCCATCATCTGATTTTAGGTTTTTAAATGTTATTGAATTATTAATATTAATAACAGTAAAGCGATAGCTCAGGTTGATACCTACTTAACCTAAATCACGAAGGACAAACCAATATGCATAATACAAGACCCATTCTTCCTAAAATTCAGTCGGAACACCTCAAATTGAATCAACCACATCCTGATTTCTTCAGTAAGGATTATGTATTTAACAAAGACCATGAAATTGCAATCAACTCATTGATTAGTAATTTATTCTCTTCATACTCCAAGATTCTACCTATCAGAGTAGATTTCTATGTCAAAAAAGAGTTTACCGATAAGCATGGTTATTTTGACCTAAGATTTTGGCTAACTAAGTTTCGTAACAATATCCGTAAGAACAAGCTGTTTGAACATTACATTACCTATATCAGCAAAATAGAGTATGCACCTTTGACAGGTTGGCATTGTCATATGGTCTTATTCTTTAATGGACAGAGGGTACAAAATGACATCATTTATGCAAATAGTATCTGTCGTTATTGGGAAAATGTGATTACAAAAGGTATAGGACGAGCATACAGTTCTAATTTGGCTCGTATGAATGAAAACACATGGCAATCTGAAGATATAGAGAATGAACGGTATATCTTGGGTCTGGTCATTGGATATTCGGATCATGATAATATCAATAAACTCAGACAGATTTGCTATTACCTTGCTAAGGAAACACAGTCGGATTTGCAACAACAGAAATATTTACCTAAACACATGCGGGCCTTTAATACAGGTCATGTTCCTTTAGGTAATGCAGACCGAACTATCCCAAGAGGACGAAAGAGAACGCATCTTTATACCCAGAATCCAGAAAGAAGCCGTGCTTTGGAAGAAATGAGAAGAAAAGGGACTATCAGCTATAAAAATCGATATTAAATTCTAAATAAAACTCGGTTAGATGATAATAATATCAGTTGGTGTAGTTCAGAATTTAGTATCATCCTATCTTATAGTGATGAATGGACAAATAGAATGGAACAAATAAAGGGAAGAAGGTTATTTTTCACCCCTTTAATGAACCTACAGGAAAGCACCTTGGATACATTTCACTAATCGGATAAGCTCAATAAAATCTTACTTTACACCATGATCAAAACAAGCTATCTTGAAATCTGTAACTTTAATCAAGATAGCTTTTTTATGAGTAAAAATCTAGGAACACATGGTGGAGCCAGGAAAGGTGCAGGACGTAAGAAGACTGGAATAGAAACAATAGTCAAAAGAATCCCTGTCATTATTGAGGCACGCGTAAATGAGATGATTGAAGCATTGTCTGATGAGATACCTCGTAGCACATGCTTACCACTAGATGCAATGCCAATAGACGCTTCTCATTCTGATATTTCAATCCCGCTAGGTGTAGAAAGAATTCCAGCCGGCTTCCCTTCCCCTGCTCAAAGTTATATTGAGGATACACTCAATTTTAATGAATACCTGATTAGTAATCCCTCTGCAACGTTTGCAGTACGAAGCGGTGGACTATCCATGCTTGATGCCGGGATAAATAAAGATGATATTCTAGTTATAGACCGTTCTGTTCCATTCAAACATGGTGATATTGTCATGGCTGATTTGGGTAATGAATTCACGATTAAAAGGTTGGTTAAAACTAAAGCAGGTTTTGAGCTTCATTCTGAAAATGCTTCAGGAGAATATCCTAATTTCATTCCCAAAGAGGGAGACAACTGGAGCATTGTAGGTGTCGTAACGTTTGTTTTAAAAGATGTTAGGACAGGCAAGTAATGTATGCCCTTATTGATGGAAACAGCTTTTATTGTTCATGTGAAAGGGTTTTCCGGCCTGATTTAAAAAATGTGCCAATTGTGGTGTTATCCAATAATGATGGCTGTGTGGTGGCACGCTCACGTGAGGCAAAAGCACTAGGCATCAAAATGGGAGTACCTTATTTTCAGATAAAGCATTTGGTCCGACAAGGATATTTGAAAGCATATTCGTCAAATTACGAGCTATATGCTGATTTATCGCGAAGAATGATGAATACAATTGCCTCACTTGTACCAGAAATCGAAGTTTATTCGATAGATGAATGCTTTGCTGATATGCGAGGATTGAATCGGCTTGCACAGAGTGGATTAGAAATTAAAGAGCGTGTCTTGCAATGGGTCGGCATACCTACATGTGTTGGTATTGCCCCCACAAAGACATTAGCCAAATTTTCAAATCATCTCGCAAAACGCTATCCTAGACATTTCAATGGTGTAGTAGTCTGGGATGATTGGTCCGCAGAAATTCAAACCCGTGCCTTACGCAGTGAACCGGTATCTGAAATCTGGGGAATTGGGAGAAAATTATCAGCTCATTTAGCCCAACAGAATATTCAGACGGCCTATGATTTCGTTAAGGCTGATACACAGACACTGAGAGCAAGATACGGCGTTACTGTTGAACGAATACAGAGGGAAATGCAAGGTATTCCATGTGTGGAATTTGAACCCATCCCCCCTGTTAAAAAACAACTCATTCGTAGCCGTAGCTTTGGAAAGCCCGTTCAAGATATAGATACTCTCAGCTCAGCACTTACACATCATGTTTCATCAGCAGCAGAGGCATTACGCAAGGAACATACCGTAGCAAATACAATTGCCGTGTTCATCCACACAAACCGATTTAAAGAAGAGCCACAATATTCCAATTACCGTATCATGGCTCTCGTAAAAGGCAGCTCTGATACGATGGAATTAAACAGACTTGCTCAACATCTTTTAAAACACATATACCGTGCAGGCTATAACTACAAAAAGTGTGGTGTAGAATTGTCTGGTATAGAGAATGAGACCGTTGAGCAACTGGACTTTTGGCATTCAGAAAACACCACAAGAAGCAAAGCCATGATGATGTGTTGGGATGATTTAACCCAACGCTTTGGCAGAGGAAGCCTTAAGTTAGGTAGTGAGCTATATAGTGAAGACTGGAAAATGACACGAGATAATCTTAGCCCATGTTTTACGACTAGAATAGAGGATTTGATAGTCGTATAGAAAAAGCATTTTATTATCAACTATAATATTTGAAATTTTACCGTACGGGAAACCAATTATGTCAGCATTAAGCACCTTACTAGAGCAGTTTGAAAAAGCCACGCTGAGCCAACGTGATAAAGGCACTTCTTTTGAGAATCTCATTATTAAATTCTTTCAGTTTGAACCTTATTACAAAAGCCAATATTCAAACGTACAGACTTACGCTCAATGGATTGAGGAGCATGGTGCTTCACTTGGTTTAGAAAACAAAACAGATGCAGGTATTGATTTAGTCTTAACGAGCAATACAGGCGAATTTCACGCTGTACAATGCAAAAATTATTCTGCTGACTACAGCATTCAAAAGAATGATATCGACAGCTTCTTTACTGCTTCAGGTAAGCAATGGTTTACCCATCGCTATATTGTAACTACTACAAATAAATGGTCAAAAAATGCAAGAGAGGCTTTAACCAATCAACAAATCCCTGTTTCAGTTATCAATTTGGAAGATCTAGAAAACAGCCAAATTGATTGGTCGCAATTTCAAATCAAAGATAAACCTGTATTAAAAGCAAAAAAAGGCTTACGCCCACATCAACAAAGTGCCTTAAAAAGTGTTGAAACCCGATTTAATGGAGGAGAAACACGCGGTAAGCTGATTATGGCTTGTGGTACGGGTAAAACGTTTACTGCGCTGAAAATCGCTGAAAAAATGGCTGGTAAAGGCAAGCGGGTACTCTTCCTAGTACCAAGCTTATCATTATTGAGCCAAACCTTACGCGAATGGAATCAAGACACAGAAACACCATTGATTAACTTTGCTGTTTGTTCAGATAGCGATGTAGGCAAAAAACACAATGAAGATAGCGTCCTAGCCAATCTTAGCGATTTACAATTTCCAGCAACAACTAATGCCAAAAGCCTTGCAAACGCCGTACACGTAGTAGAGCAAAAAAATAAACAGCAAACCATGACTGTTGTTTATTCCACTTATCATTCCATTGATGTGATTCACCAAGCTCAATCACTGCATAATCTGCCTGAGTTTGATTTAATCATTTGCGATGAAGCACACCGCACTACCGGCGCAACATTTGATGGAGAAGACGAATCCGCTTTTGTCCGCATACACGATGCCGACTACATCAAAGGCGCAAAACGGTTGTATATGACTGCTACTCCGCGTATCTATGGAGAAGCCGCTAAAACAACCGAAGGCGTGGTTTTGTATTCTATGGATGACGAAACCCATTACGGCAAAGAGTTTTTCGTTCTAACATTCTCCCAAGCCGTTTCAGACGGCCTATTGGTCGATTATAAAGTTATTGTCTTAGCCATTGAAGAAAGTCATATCCAACGCCGCATCCAAAACCTACTCACTGACGGCAACAACGAACTCAAAGTCGATGATGCTGCCAAAATTGTGGGCTGCTGGAAAGCACTTTCCAAATACGGACTAAGCGGCGAAGAAGGTGCACTGTACAATCCAATGCGACGTGCCGTTGCCTTCTGCCAAGTCATTGAAAAAGAATACAAAGGCAGCAAACACAAAGTCAGTTCAAAACTAATTGCAGAAATGTTCCAAACCGTGATTGAGGAATACCAGCAGGCAGAACGTACTGCCTTGCTCAAACAAAATCCCGATTTGAAACTGCCACCGCAACTGGCCATGACCTGTCAAGCCGAACATGTGGACGGCGGTATGAACGCAGGTGAAAAAGAAAGCAAGCTGCAATGGCTAAAAGCACCCGAAGGGCTACCCGAAAATACCTGCCGCATCCTCTCCAATGTCCGCTGCCTGTCTGAAGGCGTGGACGTACCTGCACTAGATGCCGTGTTATTCCTTACTCCTCGCAACTCCCAAGTTGATGTCGTGCAGTCGGTCGGCCGCGTCATGCGCCGTGCCGAAGGCAAACAACAGGGCTACGTTATCCTTCCTGTCGTTATCCCTGCAGGTGTAGAAGCCGAAGACGCATTAGACAAAAATGAAAACTACCGAGTTGTCTGGCAGGTACTCAACGCTCTACGTGCACACGATGACCGCTTCGATGCCATGATTAACAAATTGGAGTTCAACGGTAAAGATACCCAGAAAATGGAAGTTATCGCCATTGCCGACAAAGTTTCTCCCAAAATCAAACGAAGCAGCAAAAAAGACCAAACCTTACGCGAAACCAAGGCTAGCTACGGCATAGGCAGCCCCACCACACCCGCGCCAGTACAAGAAAGCTTCCAATTCGAAATCGGCGAAATCGAACGCGCCCTCTACGCCAAAATTGTCAAAAAATGTGGCAACCGCCACCATTGGGAAGACTGGGCAGACGACATTGCCAAAATTGCTCGTACCCATATCGACAGCATCAACGCCATTCTGGAAAACCCTGCCAACGAAACAGAGCGCACAGCCTTCGAGGCCTTTGCTGCCGAACTGCGCGACGACCTCAACAACGCCGTCAGCGACGAAGAAATCGTCGAAATGCTGGCTCAACACATGATTACCAAACCTGTGTTCGACGCACTGTTTTCCGATTACAGCTTTGCCGAACACAATCCCATGAGCCGTGCCATGCAGAAAGTGCTGGATTTATTGCAGCAGAAAAACCTGCACAAAGAGCGCAATACCCTGCAATCCTTCTACGACTCCGTCCACCTGCGTGCCAGCGGCATCGAAACCGCCGAAGGCAAACAAAAAATCGTCGTGGAACTCTACGACAAATTCTTCCGTAACGCCTTCCCGCGTATGACCGAACGGCTCGGCATCGTTTACACGCCCGTCGAAGTCGTCGATTTCATCATCAAAAGCGTGGAAGACGTCTTACAGCACGAATTCAAAAGCAGCCTGCAAGACAAAGACGTGCATATCCTTGATCCCTTTACCGGCACAGGTACCTTCATCACCCGCCTGCTGCAAAGCGGCATCATCCCTCGCGACAGACTTCCTGAAAAATACAAAAGCGAAATCCACGCCAACGAAATCGTCCTGCTCGCCTACTACATCGCCGCCATCAACATCGAATCTGCCTACCACGGCATACTGGCAGGCAACATTGACGGCAATGTTTCAGACGACGTCCCCTACGTTCCCTTTGAAGGCATCTGCCTGACCGATACCTTCCAAATGTACGAGAAAGGCGACATGCTGGACGAAATGCTGGTGGATAACAGCGCACGCCGCAAACGGCAGAAAGCCTTGGACATCCGTGTCATTATCGGCAATCCGCCCTATTCCGCAGGGAGAAAAAAAGGCAACGATGATACAGCTCGCATCCCATATCCCCTTTTAGATGAGAGAATTCGAGAAACCTATGCGGCTAACACAGATGCTACCAACAAAAATGCTCTATATAACAGCTACATCCGCGCCTTACGCTGGGCTTCTGACCGTTTATCGGGTCAAGGTGTAATTGCTTTTATTTCTGGTAACGGGTTTATCGACAAACCTGTAATGAGCGGATTGCGAAAATGTTGGCAAGAAGAATTTAGTAATATTTACATTTTTAACCTGCGTGGAGATGTGAAGAAAAATATATTAAGCAAGGGAAGAACCAAAGAAGGAGAAAATATTTTTGATGACGCCAGTACATCAGGTATCGCCATCTCAATTCTTGTTAAAAAATCTAATCAAAAAGAAAAAGGTAAGATTTACTATTATGATATTGGAGATAATTTATCGGTAAAAGATAAAAAAGCCAAGCTGATTAAAATAGATAGCATGAAAAATGTTCCTTGGGAACAAATTGAACCAAATGAATTTTCTGACTGGGTAAATCAAAGAGATTCTAACTTTAATGACTATATTTTAATTGGAGATAAAAAAGATAAAACAGAAAATTTAATTTTTTCTACATACTCTATGGGCATTAAAACAAATCGCGACACTTGGGTTTATGGGTTTTCAAAAAATAAGATTGAACAAAATTTGACTGGATTGCTTAATTTTTATAATAGTGAAGTAAAAAGGTATGAAGATGCTAAAAATTTGCTGCCCGCCAAACAGGACTTGATTGTAGAAGATTTTATTAGCCTGGATGCAACAAAAATTAGCTGGTCTCGTGCTTTAAGAAGTGATATTAAGAAAGGAAAAATACATACATTGAAATCTTCTTCAATCATGGTTGGGTTGTATCGACCATTTACCAAACAATATTTATATTTTGATCGTAGTTTGGTAAATGATATGGCGTTAATGCCAAAATTATTCCCTAGTCAGTCAAGTAACAATAAAGTAATTATTACTAACGGCAAAGGTTCAAGAAATGGGTTATCAACATTAATAGCGGAAGCACCTCCTGATTTAAATATTCTTGAAGCGGGAGCACAATGTTTTCCATTGGATTATTTTGAAGAAACGGATAGCCCGAACGAACGAACGAACGAACGAACGAACGAACGAACGAACGAACGAACGAACGAACGAACGAACGAACGAACGAACGAAATTATACTCGAACAAACAGCCAATCTAGTTATTTGTATAACAGGGATTGGGGCTCGGAGCGGATTTTCAGTGTTAATGACAGACAAGGTGCCAGACCTACATACATTGGACACGAGTCAATGCTTCCCCATGTTCCTCTACAAAACGGAGGAAGTGTAATGGAAAATCAAGACCTGTTCGCCGCAGAAACGTCGTCTGAAAAGCAGCCTGCGCAGAAAAAGCTCGTCCGTCGCTCTGCCATCACCGACGATGCGCTGGCACATTTCCGTGAGCCATATTCCGCCGCCGATGCAGCCCAAATCAGCAAAGAAGATATCTTCTATTACATTTACGGCCTGCTGCACAGCGAAGAATACCGCGAGCGCTACGCCGACAATTTAAGTAAACAGCTCCCGCGCATCCCGCGCATGAAAACTTACGCTGATTTTGCTGCATTCAGTCAGGCAGGGCGCGATTTGGCAGCTTTGCACCTGAACTACGAAACCGTACCGATGTATCAAGACGTAAAATTTTCAGGTAGCCTGAAAGGCCTGAAACTTACCCCGCAGCAAGTCATCGGCGGCACAGATGAAGATTTCCGCGTGATCAAAATGAAATTTCCTAAAATTAAAAAATTAACGGATAAAAGCAAAGTTATTTACAATGACAAAATCATAATTGAGAAAATTCCTGAAGCTGCCTACGACTATATCGTAAACGGCAAATCAGCATTAGAATGGGTTATAGAAACCCAAGCAGTGAAGACCGACAAAAAGTCAGGTATTACTAACGACGCTAATGATTGGGCATCTGATACCATGAATAACCCGCGCTACCCTCTCGAACTACTCCTGCGTGTCATTACAGTAAGCTTGGAGACACAGAAAATCGTTAACAACCTACCAGCTCTAGATATTGTTGGTACTTGATTGCTGATACAGGCATAACAAACCCTGCTATCCCATTGTGGGTAGCAGGGTTTTATGTTGTCCATACAGTCATTTGATTGGGCAAAAATAAGCCATCATACGTGAAAATTATTACAACTTTAAAGGATACGATCGTTGTTTAGGAGAGAAATCATGGGGTAAATTTCGTATTCTTCTAATGAATTGAATTTTTTGAATAGCCCATGAGCTAGTTATTAATGGATTTTTTATAATATATTAATCTTATTTATCTTTCTGCCATTTTTCACAAAACTCGAGATTCATTTGAACAAATTTTTCCCAAGAAATATCATGAATTAGATATTTTTTATAATAGTCTTCTACACGACATACTTCAGGTCGATTTTCGTATATCGTACACAAGTTGGTTTTCTCATCCAAATATTGGCAAATGCCATCACCTCGATCAAGGAATATGGTTTGTTCACTTAGCTTTACGCGACGACAACATTGGCCACAAGCAGAACAGGGAAAAGGTGAAAGTTGATGCGGCATAGTTAAAAACTCATACAAACTAGGCTGCCTCAATTGAAAGCAGCCTAGTTTTTGCTATTTATGCTTCTACTTGTTTTGGAAAAGCACTTTGAATCTGATTATGCAGCTCCAGTAAGTTACTATCTGCATCACCTAACAAATTACCTTGCTCGTCCAAGATCGGAGTATCCAAAACTACTTTTATTAACTGAATTAATTTTACATTCTTCATTACAATCAGTTTTGCATCATCTGAATATTGGGAGTAATCAACACCTTGCTCATCAATGATACTTTGCAAGCGTTTTAAGTTACGACGAGAATGAGTACGTAATGTAGATAAAATAGAAATAGCGCGTTTTGCAACTTCGTTAATACCATCAGTCAAAGCAATTGCCGCATCTGTATCCGCAAGGAATTTTCTTGCCTCTTCAAGATTGCTATAAGCATCATTTAAATTACTTTCCGCTTTTGAACCCATGTACCATCCTGCAATGAGTAGTGCTGGTCCGGTTGTTAATGCCCCCAATGCCATCATACCTCCAGCAATGCCCATACCACCTGAAGCAAGTGTTCCTCCGCCTAACCACGCCAAAGTTGCATTAGTGGCAGCAGCTCCACTCAGTGTACTAATCGTTGCTCCTGTTCCTGCGGTAGCAAATGCCATCGTACCACTGTACGCGCCAAATGCAGCTAATGCTCCGCCAGCTAAGCCTGTACCTGCTCCCACTCCAGCACTTGCAACGAAAGAGACCTGTTTTTGCATGTTTTTCAATACAACAGTACTGAAGTCATTTAAGTTTAAATTTCCTAAATTACCATCATGTTGAAAATCGACATTTTTGATTTGGCTAAATATAGCAAGAAAATTTTGAACACTTGTAGTCAAGGTATCAATTTTTTTCTGGCCCAATTCTTGTAAGGATTTTTCACAATTAATGCGTGAATTTTCCAAGGCTTTTTGTGCTTTATTAACAACCTCCTTAGCATTGTCATTTACACTATTAGCTTCATTGTTATCTACAATAGCTTTACCACCTTTATATAAACCTGTAGCAGCCAGACCGACACCAATAATTAAAGGAATTGCCATTATTTTCTCCTTATTCATTAATTAATTCAGCTAATTCTTTATTAACTTTGAAAAGAGTTGACATTACCGTGTCAAATTCTTCTATATATTCACTATCAAAAGAACAAACCTGGCAAATCGTATTAATCAGTTGTTTCTCTTCTGTCTCAAATGCACCGCTGCTATATGCGGCTCCAATTAATTCACATAGGATAATTTTCTTTTCTCGTTCGGATAAGGTCAATCCAATTGCTACTTTACGCGCAAACACTGTTTGAACTGCTTTTTGTAGGATCTCCTGTTTAATTTGCGGCAATGATGCCATGCTTGCTCTAATCTTTGTCGGTGTTAGAGTCAGAATATCTTCTCCTTTTGAAATAAGATATTGCATGACTTCTTGTTTAATATCAGCATCATTGGCATATTTGCCTAAAATATCATCAATTGCATTATCTAGAACCCACCAAAATGTGGGAAATTTTTTTTCAGAATCACGGGATATATTTAAATGATCCAACAATTGGCTAACGCTAGCATCTTTTCCCTCAGAATCATCACCAAATAAGGAAAAAACGGATGCGCGGGAGAAGGAAAAAGTGGGTTTGACTTTGACGGTCATTAAGCCAATAGCTTCATTTCTCTCAGAATCATCACCTGCATACGATTCATCAGGTTCCGGATTATAGAAAGATGATGTATTTAAACTGGAATCAAAAGCTCTATATTGCTGATTTAAAGAAAGTTCTATAAAGTCGCTATTAAAATCGATATCATTCTTATCTGATTTAAAGAGCTCATTTTGATACTCTTGCAACATTTCTGCTTCTTTTGAACTGATACTAGCTAGAAATTTTTTTAAAACTTCATCTGATGTAAATTCAGATATTTGTTCTGAGGCATCATTATCGTGTGAAGCCATCATCACAAGCATTGCCAATTCTAAAAACAATGCTTTATGTAACCGGGTCGGAAGTTGATTTAAAAACATATCTATCTCCTAAATGACTAAGACGTTTTGAGAAAGCATGACGGAATCCAGTTCTGTCATCGAGTTGATGCTAATTTTTTTCCCAAGTAAATCAGCAAATTTATTCATACCTTTACATAATTCATCGGCTGAAACATCATCTTTTTCTAATAGTTGAAATAGGTCATTACTCTCTTGATCTAATTGTGCAACCTTTGATGCAAATAATTCTTTTAAACCGATTTCATACTGTCGTGCTATTGCAGAAGCGGCAGCGCATTGAATTTCGATTAACCTTCGTCGTTCTGCTGATTCTTCTGCCTCTTTTAAGGCATTAAAAAATCCATAATACAAGGAATTAGTAATTGCATAACCTACCATGCTACCAATCAAGCCACCTAATACAGGAATAGGAATTGCTATTTGTCCAAGCATAGTGCATGCGCTCGTCGAGAGCATACCTGCGGCAGTTGCCCCCATTTCCTTTGCTAGTTCAGTACCAGTTATTTCATTTTTTGCAAAACGAGTCGCGGATTTACCGACTGCTAAACAGACGGAGACAATAGTTCCAGGTAATCCAGTTGCAGAAAGTTGGCGTAATACAGTACGTTCTGATTGCTGCATATAGCTTTTAATCGCAGATCCTGCAAATGCTGAACCATAACCAACTCCTGCTGAAATTAAAGTACTCTTTGCCGTATCAACTACTGCAGCACCTAATTTTTTATCTCCGGTCCATACGGCAATTACGTTACTTACAGCCGAAATAGAGCCTCCAAGCGCAGCACCCAATTTTGCCCCTTCTAGACCTGCTTGATGACTTACCTTAGCTATGTCTTTTATTGTCTCAAAGTTTGGATTAAGGCGATATCTTACAGCTTCTTCGGTTGTTAAACCTGAGTCTGCAATTTTATGTTCTAGCTGTCTGTAATTTTCAGCCTGTTTTTCAAATTTATCTGCTAATGGTAAGTTACCTTTCTCACGTAATGCTTGAGCTTGCTCTTTTAGATTATTCGCTTGTTCGCGGCAGGTAGCTTTCATCATTTCTACTTGCTCAGTAGGAACTTCTACCCGGTCTACAGCCAAATATCGTGAATAATCGTTTTTCCCTCCACCTTCTCCTCGAGCAATTTTTTTCAATAATTCATCAGGATGACTAACAAACTTCATTTGAGCAGTTGATAGTTCTTTGCCATCAAGTAGCTCTACAATATCCACTGTTGTATTGTTTTTGCCGTATTTTGCTAAATCTTCACTACGTACAAAGCGGTTTGCTTTGCCATCAATGATTGCTTGTGCATTTCTTTTTGAGACACTACTAATTTCTGCCGAAAAACCAGCTTGTTGTTTAATATTCCTTTCAACATCATTTGGATTTATTTTGTAATTGTTAATATCCAATAAACTTCGGTCAAATTTTTGACCAGTTTGCGCATCAATACCGCGTAAACCTTTTAGGAATTCTGCTCCTGCATCTCCATAACGACTTACAGTTTCAAATATGCCACCAGAAATGGCTGTATTGGTAATATCTAACGTACTTTTGGTCATTAATTTTCCCTCGACCAGGAATTGAATCAGCCTAAAAAAGCTGGGAATATTTTAAATTTTTCATTCTTTGTTTTTAAATTTGAGAAGCATGTTCTCTACATGACTAGTAAATATAACATACAATTACATGGATTGGGGATAGCTTCTTGTTTATTCTGAAAGGAATAATTAGGCAGAGCTAACTCGTTGTAAAATAAAGGCAGAGCATCTCTATTTTATCGTTAGTATAATTTCTGCATTAAGTCATTAATTGCTTTACCGCTTAAGATATGTACTGACGCAAACATAAAAAAACCTGCTACCCATATGAGTAGCAGGGCCTTATATATCATTATTCAAAAAGAATAAAAACTAACCGAGCTCACTAATCAAATTAGGATGCTTATCTAAAAGTTTCAGTAAAGCTCCTGCTGCCCCACTTGGTTTACGCGTACCTTGTTCCCAAGATTTAAGGGTACTAGAAGAAATGCCCAACGCTGCAGCAAATTTTTCTTGAGATAAACCAGTTTTTTGACGTGTCTGAACTGTAGAAAGAGCTTCTACTGATGTACACCGGGCAAACTTACCTTGCCTTAATTCATTTAAAGATTGCTTCAAGCTATCTTGAATTTGAACTGCATCTGGATCATCATCAATAACGGCCTGTACGATTTCAGAAATATTCCAATTTTCAGGAGTCATGTCTCTGTCCTTTCAAACTTTTCAATTCAGACGGCTTTAAATTCTCTTTGTCATTCTTTGCATAAATATCCAAACAGACAATCAACCCATCTACCAAGATGTTGAAGTAAATGACCCGATAGCCACCACTTTTCCCACTACCTTGTCGAGCTACACGAATTTTCCGTAAACCACCGCCATTAGGAATAACATCTCCTGCATACGGATTTTGAGAAAGCTGGGCAAAGAAAAATAGACGTTCGTCTTCTTTTAAAAGTTTAGCAGCTTTGTTTTTAAATGTTTCAGTTTCAGCGATGGTATACATCATTTTTCTCTATACTAGAAATGTAACACATAGTATTACCTTAAAACAACTGATTAGCTAGTTATTAAATATAAAAATACTTAATCCAACAATAATTTATCGTATTTCCTGCACTAATCACTAACCCTTTCTATCAAATTGTCTTATCCAGTTACTGTACCATTCCATCATTTCATGGCGTTGATCCAAGTATTCTGTACGATGATATGCCCGACGTATCTTATTGGCTTCAACGTGAGCCAATTGTCGTTCAACTATATCAGCATCAAATCCATTTTCATTTAATACATCTGTTGCAAGAGATCGAAATCCATGGGGAACTGCTTTTCCCTTATAGCCCATCCGAGCCATAATATAGCTGATAGTATTTTCGCTAATTGGCTTCATACTGTCCCATGCTCCGAAAAATAAATAAGGACTTCTTCCGGTAATCTCCTTCAATTCTAAAAGTAATTCGATTGCCCAATTAGACAGAGGCACAATATGAGGTCTACGCATTTTCATCTTTTCGGCTGGAATGTGCCATTCTCGCCTATCAAAATTGATTTCTTCCCATTTTGCAAAACGTAATTCATTAGGGCGCACAAACCAGATAATCTGTAATTTCATTGCAATACGTAGATATTCAGCTATCTGCATTTCTCCTAGCTTCTGAAAGAATCCAGGTAACTCACTTTGAGGTAACGCTAACCTGTGAACCTCTTTTTTTCTACGAATTACGCCTGTAAGAGGTAGAGCAGGATTAATCTTGATCAAACCTGTTTGTATAGCATAGTTGAAAACACATTTAATTCTCTGTAATACACGAATGGCCGTATCATTGACATCTCGTGCTTCAACGGCTTTAATAACTAACAACAATCTAGGCGTTTCAATCAAAGTAATGTCTTCATTGCCAATTTCAGGCAGTACATCAACCTCTAAAGAGTGCCAAACTGTTCTAGCATGTTTAGGTGTCCATCTCGTTGCTTCAGCTTCCCACCACTCCTTAGCCGCTTGAAAAAAGGTGGTGCGTTTTTCCATATCCTCCTCAGCTTGATTTTTAAGAGCAGGGTCTTGTCCCTCTCTCAAACTCTTGCGCAGTAATTCACGTTCTGCACGAGCTTCTTTCAGAGAAATATCAGGATATTTCCCAATAGCCAAAGTTTTCTGCTTTTTATTGAAGCGATAGTTAAATCGCCAGTATTTGCTGCCGTTTGGATGCAGCAAAAGTACTAGGCCTTGACCATCTGATAGTTTTTTAATGGTGGTTGGAGTTTCAGCGTGTCGAATTCTCGCTTCTGAAAGTGCGTTCATTTCTATACCTTTCTGATTTCGTGTTGGTACAAAAATGGTAGCAAAGGAAATGTACCAACAAATGTACCAACAGCAGTTTTGGACTCTAGCAGACACTGCTAGACAAAATTGAATGGTGGAAATAATCGCAAAAATACAACAGATTGAAATTAATGGGCTTTTTGGACTTTATTGGACAATATAGACATGAAAAAAGACCGCTATACAAGCGGTCTTTTTAGTATGTGGTTGCGGGAGCAGGATTCGAACCTACGACCTTCGGGTTATGAGCCCGACGAGCTACCATGCTGCTCCATCCCGCGTCAGAAGTTGTAACTATACGGAAAGACGGAATCGCTGTCAAGCGTTTTTGACAGAAAATGCGAAAAACGCCGCTTTACAAAAAACCGTCCGCATGGTTTAATTTTTCGTTAATAAAGAAACAGGGGTGCTGCTTTCAAACCGAGCGGCTGAGAAATACCCTTTACACCCGAACAGGATAATACCTGCGTGGGGAGTTTCGGCAAATGTGTTTTTAGACGGTTGATTGAAGATATCCACAAGGCCGTCTGAAAAAAAGCAATGCTCCTGTTTCCATTTCATAACCGAAAAACAGGAGCAATTTTTTATGACTACCGCTAAAAAAACCGGCGATGAGGCGCGCCGTCTTTCCGACTTGAGTGAAGACATCGGCATCCGCTTCCAATATCCCAATTCCAACCGCGTCTATATCCCGGGCAGCCGCGCCGACATCCGCGTGCCTTTACGCGAAATCCGTCAAGACGACACCTACACAGCACAAGGTACGGAAACCAATCCACCGATTCCGGTGTACGACACCAGCGGCGCATACGGCGATCCGGCGGCACACATCGACTTGAAACAAGGTTTGCCGCACGTCCGCACTGCATGGCTGGACGAACGCGGCGATACCGAAATCCTGCCCAAGCTTTCCAGCGAATACGGCACTGAACGCGCGCACGATCCGAAAACCGCCCATCTGCGTTTCAACCAAATTACCCACCCGCGCCGCGCCAAAGCAGGCCGCAACGTAACCCAGCTTCACTACGCCCGCCAAGGCATCATTACGCCGGAAATGGAGTTTGTCGCCATACGCGAACGCATGAAGCTGGACGAGCTTTTCAGACGGCCTGAATACGCCAAGCTCTTGAAACAACACGCAGGGCAAAGTTTCGGCGCGAATATCCCGACCCATCCCGACCAAATCACGCCCGAATTCGTGTGTCAAGAAATCGCCGCCGGACGCGCGATCATCCCTGCCAACATCAACCATCCCGAACTCGAACCGATGATTATCGGCCGCAACTTCCGCGTCAAAATCAACGGCAACTTGGGCAACTCCGCCGTAACCTCCAGCCTGACCGAAGAAGTCGAAAAAATGGTGTGGTCGCTGCGTTGGGGCGCGGACACGATTATGGATTTGTCTACCGGCGCACATATCCACGAAACACGCGAATGGATTATCCGCAACGCGCCCGTCCCCATCGGTACTGTGCCTATTTACCAAGCTTTGGAAAAAACCGGCGGCATCGCCGAAGACCTGACTTGGGATTTGGTGCGCGACACCTTAATCGAGCAGGCAGAACAAGGCGTGGACTATTTCACCCTGCACGCAGGCGTATTGCTACGCTATGTGCCAATGACGGCCGATCGCCTCACAGGCATCGTATCGCGCGGCGGCTCTATCATGGCGAAATGGTGCCTCGCCCATCATCAGGAAAACTTCCTCTACACACATTTCGACGAAATCTGCGAAATCATGAAAGCCTACGACGTATCATTCAGCCTCGGCGACGGTCTGCGCCCCGGCTGCATTGCCGATGCCAACGACGAATCCCAATTCGCCGAGCTGCACACTTTGGGCGAATTGACTGCCAAAGCGTGGAAACACGACGTACAAGTCATGATCGAAGGCCCGGGCCATGTACCGTTGCAACGCGTGAAAGAAAACATGACCGAAGAGTTGCAACACTGCTTTGAAGCGCCTTTCTACACACTCGGCCCACTCGTTACCGACATCGCCCCCGGCTACGACCACATCACCTCGGGCATAGGCGCGACCAATATCGGCTGGTACGGCACAGCCATGCTCTGCTACGTTACCCCGAAAGAGCATCTCGGCCTGCCCGACAAAGAAGACGTGCGCACCGGCATCATCACCTACAAGCTCGCCGCCCATGCCGCCGACCTCGCCAAAGGCTGGCCGGGCGCACAGTTGCGCGACAACGCCTTAAGCAAAGCGCGTTTCGAGTTCCGCTGGCGCGACCAATTCCGCCTCAGCCTCGACCCCGAACGCGCCGAGAGCTTCCACGACGAAACCCTGCCTGCCGAAGGCGCGAAAATCGCCCACTTCTGCTCAATGTGCGGTCCCAAATTCTGCTCGATGAAAATCACGCAGGAAGTGCGCGACTACGCCGACAAGCAAAAAGCCCAACGGCAGGGCATGGAAGAAAAAGCGATTGAGTTCGTCAAAAAAGGAGCGAAGCTTTACAGTTAAAACGTAAAGCAAGAAAAGGCCGTCTGAAAATGTTTCAGACGGCCTTTTTAGTGAATAGCCTTTAAGCCAAAGCAATACGCACTACGGCCGCTTATTTTTCCACCCTGCGGAAATGGTGCGGACGGAAGCCGAGCGCGACGAGGGAAACGAAGTAGAGGCCGCCGCCCAAGGCAATCAGGACGCAGAGTTGGCCTGCTTTTTTAAAGCCGCCGACGTGTACCCATTCAAACGGCAGATAATATTGCGCCAGCCACAAACCGCCGCCCATGACGACCAAAGAGATGACCATTTTAACCAAAAACGCTGCCCAACATTTACCGGGGCGGTAGATGCCGTGTTTGCGCAAAAGGAAAAACAGCAAACCTGCATTCAGACACGCGCCCAAACCGATAGCAAGGGACAGACCGACGTGTTTGAGCGGCGAAATGAAAGCGAGGTTCATCAACTGTGTGCAAATCAGCGTGAAAATAGCGACCTTAACGGGGGTTTTGATGTTTTGGCGCGCGTAGAAGCCGGGTGCCAATACTTTAATCATAATCAGCCCGATCAAGCCAAAGGAATAAGCAATGAGCGCGTGTTGGGTCATTTGCGCGTCGTGCAGCGTAAATTCACGGTACATGAACAAGGTCGTAACCAACGGGAAAGACAACACGGCAAGGCCGACGGCGGCAGGTAGGGTCAGCAGCATGCACAGGCGCAAACCCCAGTCGAGCAGACCGGAAAATTGCTCGGTATCCTGACTGGCAGCGTGTTTGGACAAGGTAGGCAATAAGATTGTACCGAGTGCCACGCCCAAAACACCGGTTGGCAATTCCATCAGTCGGTCGGCGTAATACATCCATGACACGCTGCCGGACTGCAAAAACGAGGCAAAAATGGTGTTGATAACCAAGGAAATCTGCGCCACGCTCACGCCCAAAATAGCCGGCGCCATCTGTTTCATTACGCGGTTGACCGCTGCGTCTTTAAAGCTGAGTTTGGGCATTTTCAAGAAACCCAGTTTCGCCAACCAAGGCAGTTGGAACACCAGCTGCAACACGCCGCCGACAAATACCGCCCACGCCAAAGCCATAACAGGCGGATCAAAATACGGCACGAAGAACAGGGAAAAGACGATAAAGGAGATGTTCAAAAAAGTCGGCGTAAAGGCGGGAATGCCGAATTTATGATAGGAATTGAGTATTGAGCCGACAAAAGACGACAAAGAAATCAAAAAAATATAAGGAAACGTCACCCGCAGCAAGTCGATGGAGAGCTGAAACTTATCGGCTTCTTTGGCAAAACCGGGCGCAGAAACATAAATCACCCACGGCGCGGCAAGTATGCCCAGCGCAGTAACGATGACCAGCACAAACGACAGCATGCCGGCCACATGACGCACAAACGCCTGCGTGGCTTCGGGCGAGCGGGTTTCTTTGTATTCCGCCAAAATCGGTACGAAGGCTTGGGCAAATGCGCCCTCTGCAAACACTCGCCGCAGCAGGTTGGGCAGTTTAAACGCGACAAAAAACGCATCCGTCGCCATGCCTGCACCAAACGCACGGGCGATAATCGTATCGCGCACAAAGCCTAAAATGCGCGACACCATCGTCAGGCTGCCAACCTTGGCCAATGCTCCCAATAAATTCATGTATTTTCCTTACTTGTCTTTCAGGCCGTCTGAAAATCCGGCTTCTTCCAATACTGCCGCCGCAGCCAATGCCGCCGTATCTTTTTTCAACAGCAGATGCAAGGCGTGAAAATCCTGTTCCAACGCGGCCACGGCTTCAGGGCGGTCATACCAGTCTGCCACGGCCTGTGCCAGTTTTTCAGGGACGGCATCGTGTTGCAGCAGCTCGGGAACGGCGGCTTTACCCAACAGAATATTGGGCAAACCGACATGCGGCACTTTGATTTTGTTTTTCACATACGCATAAGTTAGCGGCGAAATTTTGTAGCTGATAACCATAGGCCGCTTGCACAAGGCCACTTCCAAAGTCGCCGTACCACTGGTGACCAATACCACGTCGGCAGCGGCGCAAACCGTATCCGACTGCTTGTCGGTCAGCGTGATGGGAAGGGCTGCGAACTCAGGCTGCGCCAAAATTTCACTAATGCGTTTGCGCGTTGCGGCCGTCGCCACAGGCAGCAAAAACTGTGCCTTCGGATAACGTTTCAGCAGCAATAAGGCCGTCTGAAAAAACACCGCCGCCATGTAATCGATTTCGCTCACGCGGCTGCCGGGCAAGATGGCAAACACGGGCACGTCCGCAGGTACGCCCAGCTTCTGCCG
>NZ_JBQCVF010000010.1:0-6546 GCF_051962515.1 Neisseria sp. P0009.S007
ATGAAAAAACATTTGTACCGCATTACGCTCGTCAGCATTGCCGCGGCCATTCTTGCCGCCTGTCCGAGCAAAAGCATTAAAAACCTTCCCGAAACCGACACCAGCGTTATCAAAGGCCCCGACCGCCCCACCGGTACGCCCGATCCCGTCGGTACGATAGTGAGCGGGGGAGGAGCAAACTACACCGTAGTTTCCTACAACGAATTGCCGCACTGGGACCTCCAACACTTTACCAAAAGCCTGCAGTCTTTCCGTTTAGGCTGTGAAAAACTTAAAAACCGCCAAGGCTGGCAGGACGTTTGTATCCAAGCCATGCAAACGCCGGTGCACCATTTCCAAGCCAAGCACTTTTTTGAGCGCTATTTCACCGCATGGCGCGTCGATAACGGCGGCAATCCTGCCGGCACCATTACCGGCTATTACGAACCGGTCCTGCCCGGCGACGACAAATCCACGAGCCAATCCCGTTTCCCTATTTACGGCATTCCGAACGATTTTGTTTCCGTTCCGCTGGCTGCAAACTTGAAGGGCAGCAAAGCCACCGTCCGCATCCGCCAAACCGGCCCAAACAGCGGCGTCATCGACAACAGCGGCACATATACGGCCGACTTGTCCAGATTCCCGATTACAGCACGCAGCACTGCGCTGAAAGGCCGTTTTGAAGGCAGCCGTTTCGTTCCTTACTACACCCGCAGCCAAATCAACGGCGGCGCGCTTAACGGCAAAGCGCCGATTTTGGGTTATGCAGATGATCCGGTCGAACTTTTCTTTATGCACATTCAAGGTTCAGGCCGTCTGAAAACGCCGTCCGGCAAATACATCCGTGTCGGATTTGCCGATAAAAACGAACATCCGTATGTTTCCATCGGCCGCTATATGGCGGACAAAGGCTATCTGCCGCTGGGTCAGACCAGCATGCAGGGCATCAAGGCCTATATGAAGCAAAACCCCGGCCGCCTTGCCGAAGTTTTGGGACAAAACCCAAGCTATGTTTTCTTCCGCGAGCTGACCGGCAGCGGCGATTCCGGCCCAGTGGGCGCATTGGGTACGCCGTTGATGGGCGAATACGCCGGTGCCATCGACCGTCATTACATCACGCTTGGCGCACCGTTATTTGTCGCCACTGCCCATCCGATCACCAAAAAAGCCCTCAACCGCCTGATTATGGCGCAAGATACCGGCAGCGCGATCAAAGGCGCGGTCCGTGTGGATTATTTCTGGGGCTATGGCGACGAAGCAGGCGAAGTGGCCGGCAAAATGAAAACCACCGGCTATGTATGGCAGCTTCTGCCCAACGGCATGAAACCGGAATACCGCCCATAAACGGTGGTTTTAAAAAAGGCCGTCTGAAACCAAGATTCAGGTTTCAGACGGCCTTTTTATTTCGATAAAAATGCGGCAGGTTTTTAAAACCTGCCGCGGTATGGGGACATACAGCTCGGACGGTAAGCCGGGTTCTGTCGCGGACAGTCATTCCTCTAGGCACATCATTGCTGGTGTGCTCAAGCAACCTACCCGAACGCTCGGCGAGCAGCGTCATCGCGTTCTGTTTGGTCTTGCTCCGAATGGGGTTTAGCCTGCTGCGCTTTGTTACCAAATGCACGGTGCGCTCTTACCGCACCTTTTCACCCTTACCTGTTTTGCCCGAAGGCAATCATCGGCGGTATTGCTTTCTGTTCCACTTTCCGTCGCGTTGCCGCGCCCGGCCGTTAGCCGGCATTCTGCTCTGTGGAGCCCGGACTTTCCTCCCCGTATGCCTTACGCGATACGCGGCGACTGTCTGTCCGACCTGTATGAGGTGCGGATTATAACACAGCCGCCATAGGGTTCAGACGGCCTAAATATTTATTTTTTCTTTTTAAATGCTATTTCGGTCAAACCCAATTCCTGTGCTTTTTTGCGGACTGCGGATTCGGGCATTTCGCGTGCCAGGCGGCTGGTGCAGTATTCGGTCATGGTGGTGGCGCAGGCTTTGAAGTTGCCGGTAAAGTCGCTGGCGGCACTCAAAAACGGGATGAGGCGGCCGGCCATGATTTCTTCGGCCGGTGCGTCTGTTTGGGCGGATACGCGTCCGGACTCGACCGCCGAGAAGATTTGTTCGGTAAAGCGTCGGGCGAAGTTTTCTTCTGTTTGGCAGTCTTGGAATGCGGTGTTTTCATGTTGGCAGACAAGGGTAACTTCGCCTTCTGCTTCTTGCAGCGGTTCGGCCAAATCGAGTTTGAGGGTTTGCTTGTCGGTTTGCAGCCAGGCGGTGCGGCCTTGGGTTTTGATGATTTTGCCGTAAACGCCGATGGCATCGTTTTGGGGGATGTTTTTCTGTTCGGCAAGTTGCTGGGCCGAGAATAAGGGGGCTTGTTCGGCAAATGCGCCGCCGGTTTCGTGTTTGAAGTAGGCGGCGAGGTCTTGTTTGATGAGGGCTTGGGTCAGCAGTTTTTCGCCTTCGGTCAGGCGGTGTGCAAAGCCGTGTGTTTTGGGGGCGGATGCGGTATCCGTGGTGGTCTTGGTGTCCGGTGTGCAGGCGCTCAGGAGTAAAAGCAGGGGAAGGATGTATTTCATGGCTGGTCTCTCAACAGGCCGTCTGAATCTATGTTTCAAACGGTCAGCGTTGTTTATCGATAACGATAAACCCGGCGGGGATAAACGGGATAGGCCGGGTAATTGCGGACGGGTTCGCTGTCTTGATAGATGACGGTCGTCCCGGGCGGGGCGTTGATGGTCACGGTTTTGTTGACAGTGGTTTGCGAGTGGACGGGCAGGTCTAAGACGGCGGTGCGCCCGTACGGAGTCTCGGTATAAACGCACGCGCTTAGAAGCAAGGCGGCACTCAGGACGGCGGTTTTCATGTTTCAGACGGCCTTATTTGAGCAGGTTTTTCAAGGCCAGGCGCACGCCTTCGCCGACTTCCGTGCCTTTGGGAATGCCTTTGGTGGCGGCTTTTGCTTCGCGCTCGTTGTAGCCGAGGGCAAGCAGGGTGTTGATGATGTCTTGGCTTTCGTCGGCAACGGCATCAGGGGCAAACAGGCCGTCTGAAACGGTATGGGACACGAGTTTGCCGCGCAGTTCCAACACCATGCGCTCGGCGGTTTTTTTGCCGATGCCGGGGGCGGAGGAGAGGCGTTTGACATCTTCTTCGGCGACTGCTTGCGCCAGCTCGTCGGCATTCATGGCTGACAAGATACCCAATGCGGTTTTGGCACCGATGCCGCTGACTTTGACCAGTTGGCGGAAGGTGGCGCGTTCCTCGGCTGAGGCGAAACCAAACAGCAAATGCGCGTCTTCGCGGACGACAAGCTGGGTGTAGAGATGGACGGTTTCGCCAACGGGAGGCAGGCTGTAGAAAGTCTGCATGGAAACGTCGGCTTCATAACCGACGCCGTTGACATCGATAACGACCTGCGGCGGATTTTTCTCAATCAATTTGCCTGTGAGCCTGCTGATCATGGTGTTCCCCTGTGATTAAAAAAGGCCGTCTGAAACCTTGCAATCGGGTTTCAGACGGCCTTGTATTGTATCAAACTTCAGCGCTAACGCGGACGAAATCAGATGGCGGACACCAGATTCAGATGACGGGCGCGTTCGCCTGCTTCGGCGGCACGTTCTTGGCTGCTGAACGGACCCATTTTGACAACATATTCGTAGTTGCGTTTTTCCAGCATGACTTTGCTGTCTGACGGCAGGCTTTGTGCGGCTTGGTTCAGATAAGCCTGTGCTTCGCGTTGGGTACCGAAGGATTTCAAATCAACAAAAAATTCTTTGTTGTTTGGGGAAACAATGGTTTGAGCGGCGGTTTGGCCGGGGATGATTTGTTCAACTTTAACGTTGGCCGTGCCTTGGTTGATGAAACCCAATTGTTGGGCGGCGGCGCGGGAAACATCGATGACGCGGTTGCCGTGGAAAGGGCCGCGGTCGTTGACACGGACGATGACGCTTTTACCGTTTTGCATATTGGTTACGCGTGCGTAGCTGGGAATAGGGAGGGTTTTGTGGGCGGCGGAGAGGGCGTTCATATTGTAACGCTCGCCGCTGGAAGTTTTACGGCCGTGGAATTGGTTGCCGTACCATGAGGCTTTGCCGGTTTGGCTGAAAGAGGAAACTTGGGTCAGCGGCGTGTAGCGTTTGCCGGCAACTTTATAACTGCGGTTGGCAGAAGGATGCAGTTTTTCGACTCGGACCACGCTGTCGGCGACGGCGGCATTGATGGAAAGGACGCCGATGGTGGCGGCGGCTAAGGAAAGGAGGGTTTTTTTGGTAAAAGTCAAAACGGGTTCCGTTCTTGAGTTGATAACGCAGCGGTTTCAGACGGCCTGTTATACGCCGCCGGCAAAACCGTTTTGTCGCCATGCTTCAAACAGAATAACGGCGACGGTATTGGAAAGATTCATGCTCCTGCTGTCGGGCATCATCGGCAGGCGGATTTTTTGTCCGGCAGGCAGGCTGTCGAGAACTTCGGCAGGCAGGCCGCGCGTTTCGGGGCCAAACAGCAACACGTCGCCTTCGCGGAAGGAAACTTCGTCGGGGCGGGTAGAGCCTTTGGTGGTCAGCGCGAAAATGCGGCGGCCTTCAAGTGCCTTGAGGCAGTCTTCGAAATTCTCATGTACCGTCAGTTTGGCAAACTCGTGATAATCCAAGCCCGCGCGTTTCATTTTGGACGAATCCAGAGGAAAACCAAGCGGCTTGACCAAGTGCAGATCAGCACCGGTATTGGCGCACAGGCGGATGATATTGCCCGTATTGGGCGGGATTTCGGGTTGGTACAAAACTATGGTAAACATATAAATCAATCACTTATAGAGTGGCATAATGCCGAAATGTTCCATGGGTGTCAAAAACTTTAAGCTATTTTTTCATTGGCGGCCGCGCCAAGCTCCAGCAAAAAATCTTACCTGCGCCTGATTTTTTCAGCGTTTTCGCCAATTCGTCCAAAGTCGAACCGGTGGTGAAGACATCGTCAATTAACAGAATATTACACGCCTTCGGCAATTCGGCTTTGATTTTAAATGCATTCTTGATATTTCGCCGACGCTCGTCGCTTTTCAGCGTACTTTGCGGCTCGCCATGCCGTCTGAAAACCGCGTGTCGCGGCAGCAGCGTCCAGCCGTAGCGTTTTGCCAAAATATCCGTCAACGCCTCGCTTTGGTTGAATCCGCGCTTGAGCCGCCGCTCTTTGCTCAAAGGCATGGGCAGGACGAAATCGAAGTGTTCCGTCGCCAGCCAGTCCGGTGCGTTTTGGCACATCAAATCCGCCAACGGACGGCTCATGCCCAAATCCGCCAAGTGTTTCAGCTCGCGTATCATGCTGCTGACGGGCGGTTCGTAATACAGCGAGGCCCACATTCTATCAAATGCAGGCGGCTTTTTCTGACAACTGCCGCACACCGCCCCGCCCGCGACATGGCGGAAACACAAAGGACAGCTTTGTGCCGCGTCGATAAAATATTCCGTCAAATCGTTTGCGCAGCCTCGGCAAAGGCCGTCTGAAACGGAATCGTGGCATAATACGCAACGTCGCGCATTGAGCCGTTTCAAATTGCGCCACCAAGAAAGAACATTCATGCCACACTCCGCCAAAAAAGTTTATCTGATACACGGTTGGGCGGCGAACCGCCATGTATTCGACGATTTGATACCGCGCCTGCCTGCCGATTGGGACGTCCGCGCGCTTGATTTGCCCGGACACGGCGATGCGCCTTTTGCCGAACCGTTTGATATTGCCGCCGTTGCCGAAGCCTTTGCCGGACAAATCGACACGCCGGCACACATTCTCGGCTGGTCGCTGGGCGGATTGGTTGCCCTGTATCTGACCGCGCTTTATCCCGACAAAATCCAATCGCTCTGCTTGACGGCAAGTTTTGCCCGATTGACTGCCGACACGGATTATCCCGAAGGCTTGGCGCAACCTGCCTTGGGCAAGATGGTCGGCGCATTTCAGCAGGATTATGCCAAACATATTAAACAGTTTCTACAACTGCAACTGCTGCACACACCCCATTCCGGCGAAATCTTAAACCGGGTGCTGCCCGATTTGGCGCGCTGCGGCACGCCTTCCGCCTTACAGGCCGCGCTTGAAGCGGTTAACCATGCCGACGCGCGTCCGCTGTTGCCGCTGATTCAGACGCCGTCACTGCTGGTGTTTGGACAGAAAGACGCCATTACGCCGCCGCGCATGGGCGAATATTTACACCGCCATTTGAGCAACAGTGAGCTGGTTCTTATCGACAAAGCCGCACACGCGCCCTTTTTAAGCCATGCCGACGAATTTGCCGAAATTTACCGCAACTTTGTCGAAAAGGCCGTCTGAAACAGCCTTCAACCATAAAAACAGAATATTGTCGGGCAAAGCCCGCTGACACGACCCACTATGACCGAACAAGACAAACGCTGGCAGATTCACCGCCATCTCGCCCAAGACACCGACGAGCGCCTGCAGCTGGTCCGTAATGCACCCAAACGTATCATGCTGATTGGTGCCGATGCCGACATCAGCCGCAGCCTGCTGGCCGCGCGTTATCCCGACGCCGTGTTTGAAGAATACGATCCGAATGCCGA
>NZ_JBQCVF010000010.1:6646-9153 GCF_051962515.1 Neisseria sp. P0009.S007
GAGGAAACGATTACGGCGAAGAAGTGATGGCCGTCGCCTTCGACTTCGACGTGTTCGCAAGGGGTAACGCCTTCAATCAGGGTTTTGACTTGTTCGGGTAAAAGCATGAGGGTTCCTTGGGAAATGGTTTGTTTGTAAAACAGGCATTATACCGAATCTTGATAAAAACAGGCCGTCTGAAAAACCAAACTTCGGGTTTCAGACGGCCTCGACCTTTGGAAGCGTCAAATGCTTATTCGTACACTTTCAGCAGCTCGACTTCAAAAATCAAAGTCGCGTGCGGAGGAATCACGCCGCCGGCACCGTGTGCGCCGTAGCCCATTTCGGAAGGAATGGTCAGCTTGCGTTTGCCGCCTTCTTTCATGCCGCCGAAGCCTTCGTCCCAACCTTTAATCACTTGGCCGACGCCCAGGGTGATGGTCAGCGGTTGACGGCGGTCGAGGCTGGAGTCGAATTTGGTACCGTCTTCCAACCAGCCGGTGTAATGTACGGTGATTTCTTTGCCTTTGACGGCTTCTTTGCCGTGGCCTTCTTGCAAGTCTTCAATAATCAGGCTCATGATGTTCCTTTCGGATGTATGGTGAAAATCGGCTCAAGATTACCATATTGTGTGGAATCGTGAAACAAAGGCGCCCATATGGCCGGCAACAAAAAGGCCGTCTGAAACGGATTTTCAGACGGCCTTGTTTTATGCTAACCCTTATTTGTTGTCAGGTTGGGATTTGACATCGTGGGAGATGGGCAGCTCAGGCATGGTTCGGGCAGACTCCGGAACATTGCCGGAGAGGGCTTTCAAGAAGGCAACGATGTTTTCAGTGTCTTCCGGAGCCAGGGTTTTACCCAATTGCGCTTTCGCCATGATGTTGACGGCTTTATCCAGTTCCCAAACGCTGCCGTTGTGGAAGTATGGGTAGGTGCGCTCAACGTTTCTCAAGCCGGGAACGCGGAAGAAGAATTCGTCTTCGGCTTTTTTGGTTACGTCCGCACGGCCTTTGTCGTGTTTAGGATCGTCGATGTGTTTCCAGTAAGGACCGTCCACCAAACCGAATTTTTGGAACATGGTACCGCCCAAGTTGACACCACTGTGGCAGGACATACAGCCGTTGTCCATAAATGCGCGTACGCCTTTGCGTTCTTGTTCGCTCAGGGCCGATACGTTGCCTTTGAGGTAGTCGTCCCAACGGGTCGGGGTCAGCAGGGTGCGTTCAAATGCGCCCAATGCGGCGGTGATGTTTTTGAAGGAAACCGCGCCGTCTTCAGGGAATGCGGCTTTGAATTTCTCTTGGTATTCGGGAATGCCGGCGATTTTGGCGGCGGCATCGGCTTCGGTCGCGTTGGCCATTTCAACCGGGTTGAGCAATGGGCCGCCGGCTTGTTCTTCCACATCGGCGGCACGGCCATCCCAGAATTGGCTGCCCAACAAGGCGGCATTCAGGGCAGTCGGGGGGTTACGGGCGCCGAATTGGCTTTTGTGGCCCGCGCTGGTCGGCATGTTGTCCACGCCGGCCGTTGCCAAGTTGTGGCAGGAGTTACAGCTGACAGTGTTACCTTTGGACAGGCGGGTTTCGTACCAAAGTTGTTGGCCGAGTTTGACCTGCTCTTCGGTAAACGGACGGATTTTTTGCATTTCGGCCGCATCAGGCAAAGGTTTGAACACGGCTTGCGCGCGTTCCAACAGGGCTTTGTCTTCGGCAGAAACATCGGCGGAATTTTGAGGGGCTGAAACGGCGGCGGTGCTTGCGACAGCATCGGCAGTGCTCGCGGCAGAAGCCGCTTGAGGGGTTTCGGTTGTTTGAGCCGTTTTCTCGCCGCAGGCGGTCAGCGCGGCAGAAACGGCCAAAGCCAAAGCGATTTGGTGGAGTTTTAAACGTGGCATAGGAGGGTTCCTTTGTTATGCGTTTGTTATGTCATGGATTGCTGATTGCACCAGCAATATGCCAACTATAAAAGATAAGGCGGTTTTAATTTTTGTTGTAAATCAACCTTTTAAATTTGATAAATTCTGAAAATATCACTGATAGGGAAATTTATACTATGGAACTTTTTTATTATTTATTTACAATTGCTTAGATAAATTAAGGCCGTCTGAAAAAATAAAATTCAGACGGCCTTATTCAGACGGCCTTTTAGTTTTTATTGATTACGTTCGTTATTTTCTTTTAAAAAATCTTAATAAATATAGGGGTATTAAAAAATGAAAATAATTTGCGTTATTAAGCGTAAAGCGTTATAAATGCGTTAACAAATGAACGTTTCACTTTAGAGTTTTTTATGCTGATTGCTTTCTTGATTATGCTGCGCGAGGGCATCGAAGCCGCCCTGATCGTCGGCATTGTTGCCAGTTTTTTGAAACAGTCGGGACACAGCGAGCTGATGCCGAAGGTTTGGCTGGGCGTGTTTTTGGCTGCGGCCATGTGTTTGGGTATCGGTTACGGCATTCATTCCGTTACGGGCGAGATTCCGCAAAAAGAACAGGAATTGGTGGTCGGCGTCATCGGCCTGGTGGC
>NZ_JBQCVF010000010.1:9253-17082 GCF_051962515.1 Neisseria sp. P0009.S007
AATGCCGACGGTTCGGTCAATATCGGTGTGAACGATACTGCCTGCGAACCGATGGAATTGACCGTCCCCAGCGGCCAAGTCGTGTTCAATATTAAAAACGACAGCGGCCGCAAGCTGGAATGGGAAATCCTGAAAGGCGTGATGGTGGTGGACGAGCGTGAAAATATCGCCCCGGGTTTATCCGACAAAATGACCGTTACCCTGCTGCCGGGCGAATACGAAATGACTTGCGGCCTGTTGACCAATCCGCGCGGTAAGCTGATTGTTACCGACAGCGGCTTCAAAGACACTGCCAACGAAGCGGATTTGGAAAAACTGTCCCAACCGCTCGCCGACTATAAAGCTTACGTTCAAGGCGAGGTTAAAGAGCTGGTGGCGAAAACCAAAACCTTTACCGAAGCCGTTAAAGCCGGCGACATTGAAAAGGCCAAATCCCTGTTTGCCGCCACCCGCGTCCATTACGAACGTATCGAACCGATTGCCGAGCTTTTCAGCGAACTCGACCCCGTCATCGATGCGCGTGAAGACGACTTCAAAGACGGTGCGAAAGATGCCGGATTTACCGGCTTCCACCGTATCGAACACGCCCTTTGGGTAGAAAAAGACGTATCCGGCGTGAAGGAAATTGCAGCCAAACTGATGACCGATGTCGAAGCACTGCAAAAAGAAATCGACGCATTGGCGTTTCCTCCGGGTAAGGTGGTCGGCGGCGCGTCCGAACTGATTGAAGAAGTGGCCGGCAGCAAAATCAGCGGCGAAGAAGACCGTTACAGCCATACCGACTTGAGCGACTTCCAAGCCAATGTGGAAGGCTCCAAAAAAATCGTTGATTTGTTCCGTCCGCTGATCGAAGCCAAAGACAAAGCGTTGTTGGAAAAAACCGATGCCAACTTCAAACAGGTTGAAGACATTTTGGCGAAATACAAAACCCCGAACGGTTTCGAGCTGTACGACAAATTGAGCGAAGAAGACCGCAAAGCCCTGCAGGCGCCGATTAATGCCTTGGCAGAAGACTTGGCCAAACTGCGCGGCATTTTGGGTTTGAAATAAGATAACGCGTTTTCAGACGGCCTTTGGATATTGAAAGGCCGTCTGAATCTTATTGTCGCCCACACAAATATACTTGAAAACCGACCTTACTTCATACGATTGCAATCTTTCCGTTCCCTGCCAAGGAGCAAATAATGAGCCAAAACAAACAACCGGCACAACCCGAAAAACGAACCCTTTTCAAAACTGCCCTTGCCGCCGGCGCCATCGGCGTTGCCGGTTATTTTGCCGGTAAAAAACAAGGCGAAACCGCCGCTGAGACCCAAAACAACCAACATTCCGAGCTGGCCTATCCGTGCTATGGCGAGCATCAGGCAGGCATCGTTACGCCACACCAGCTCTTCGGCATCATGTGTGCCTTTGACGTTACCGCCAAAGACGCCAAACAACTTGAAAACCTGTTCCGCGCCCTGACCGCCCGCATCGAATTCCTCACCCAAGGCGGCGAATATCAAGACGGCGACGACAAACTCCCGCCTGCGGGCAGCGGCATCCTCGGCAAACAATTCCGCCCCGACGGACTGACGGTTACCGTCGGCGTCGGCAGCAGCCTCTTTGACGACCGCTTCGGCCTCAAAGACAAAAAGCCGAAACACCTGCAGGAAATGCGCGACTTCCCCAACGACAAACTCCAAAAATCTTGGTGCGACGGCGACCTCAGCCTGCAAATTTGCGCATTCTCCCCCGAAACCTGCCAAGCCGCCCTGCGCGACATCATCAAAAACACCGCCCAGTTTGCCGTCATCCGTTGGAGCATAGACGGTTGGCTGCCTAAAGCCGAACCCGGCGCCATTGCCGCGCGCAATCTTTTAGGTTTCCGCGACGGCTCCGGCAATCCCAAAGTCGAAGATCCCAAAGTCGCCGATCAAGTCCTGTGGACAGGCGTTGCCGCCAACAGCTTGGACGAACCGGCATGGGCGAAAAACGGCAGCTATCAGGCCGTCCGCCTCATCCGCCACTTTGTCGAGTTTTGGGACCGCACCCCGATGCAGGAACAAACCGATATTTTCGGCCGGCGCAAATACAGCGGCGCGCCCATGGACGGTAAAAAAGAGGGCGACACCGCCGATTTCGCCAAAGACCCAGACGGCAAAATCACGCCCAAAGACAGCCATATGCGCCTTGCCAATCCGCGCGATCCGGAGTTCATGAAAAAACACCTGCTCTACCGCCGCGCCTTCAACTACTCGCGCGGCCTCGCCGCCAACGGCCAGCTCGATGTCGGCTTGGTGTTCATCTGCTATCAGGCCAACCTTGCCGACGGCTTCATCTTCGTGCAAAACCTGCTCAACGGCGAGCCGCTGGAGGAATACATCAGCCCGTTTGGCGGCGGCTATTTCTTCGTCCTGCCGGGTGTCGAAAAAGGCAGCTTCCTCGGCAAAGAGCTTTTGGGCGTATAAATCCGCCGATGGTTTGAATAGATAAAAAGGCCGTCTGAAACCTGATTTCCAGATTTCAGACGGCCTGAGTTTTTTCTATCAAACCAAATGTTCTGCCAAGAAAGCCAATGCGTATTCGACGGCTTGCGCCCTTACTGCTTCGCGGTCGCCTGTGAAAAGCGCGGTTTGCTCAAACGAGCCTTCGGGCGTGGTCAGGCCGAACCAGACTGTGCCGACCGGTTTGGCCGCGCTGCCGCCGCTTGGGCCGGCGATGCCTGAAATACTCAAGGCGTAATCGGCTTGCGCGACGGCCTTTGCGCCGCGTGCCATTTCATAGACGGTCTCGCGGCTGACCGCTCCGTGTTTCAGCAAAGTATCGGGCATGACGCCGAGGCGGTCTTGTTTGGCTTGGTTGCTGTATGTGACGAAGCTTTGATGAAACCACTGCGAGCTGCCGGGAATGGAAGTCAGCGCACCTGCAAGCAGGCCGCCGGTGCAGGACTCGGCGCAGGTAACGGTTTGACGGCGGCTGGTCAGGTGTTCGGCGATGGTTTGCAGATGGGACATGGCGGCTCCTTATGGAAAAGGGTGGAATGGGGCGGGCGTTTGACCCGCCGGGTTTCAGACGGCCTGAAAGCTGAAATCAGGCTTTCGGCTGAATGAGGTGGACATCACATTGTGGGAATGGGATGTTGATGTTGGCGGCACGCAGGTTTTCAACCACTTGCTCGTTCAGGGCGAATCGGAACGGGCCAAGATTTTCTTCTTGTGTCCACGCCCAAAGGGTAATTTCGATGGCGCTGTCGCCAAGGTTGGTAATGTATACGACGGCAGGTCGTTCTTCGGTTTGAACACACAATGGATGCTCGGTTGCCGCTCTCAATACGGCGGCTTTGGCGGCTTTCAAGTCGCAGGCGTAGTCGACGCCGACAACGACTTGGGCGCGGCACAGGGGCAGGGAGGAGCGGTTGGTGATGCTGTTGGTCATGACCACGCTGTTGGGCAGGACGACTTCTTCGTTGTCCGGCGTACTCAAAGAGGTCTGCACCATTTTGATTTCGCGGACGATACCTTCAAAACCGTTGACACGGATAAAGTCGCCGACTTTAAATGGGCGGAACAGGATAATCAGCGCGCCGGCGGCGAAGTTGGACAGTTGGTCTTTCAAAGACAAAGCCACGGCCAAGCCTGCGCCGCCGATCAAGGCGGTAACGGAAGTGGTCGGGATGCCGAGTTTGCCCAGTGCGGCGATGATGACGAGGATCAGCAGGCCGATGTTGGCGACGTTGCCGAGGAAGCTGACCAGTGTTTTATCGACTTTGGCGCGTGTCAGCGCAGCTTTCATCAGTGTTACTAAGCGCGTGGCGATCCAGCGGCCGATAAAGAAGATGGCCAAGGCGGCCAGCAGGTTCATGCCGAAAGACATGCCGGTTTGGGCGAGTTGTTCCCAGCCGGAGAAGGAGGAGAGGACTTGAAGATCGAAATTCATAATTGTGTGTGCGTGTGAAGTTGTTTAAAAGGTTATTGTAAAACAAGGCCGTCTGAAAAACTAATGATTTGTTTTTTCAGACGGCCTTGATGTGTTTTTAAGTTTTTCGGTTTAACGTAAAACAGTTTTGCTCCAACGGCTCACCCATTGTTTTTGTTTGGTGTTGATGTCGGCGCGATTGGGGGAATCGCTGTGTTTTGGGGTTTGGGCAAACTCGAATACTTTGGGCAGCGGCGTGTTTTTGGCAGCCGGATAGACCCACATTTCGGCAGGCAGGGCTTTTTGCACTTCGCCGCTTTGCAGCCAGCTCACCAGTTTGGCCGCCAGCTCGGGTTGTTTTGCGCCTTTCAAAACGGCCGCGCCTTCAACTTGGCGGAATGTGCCGCCTTTGAGGAAGAGGTTGCCGGTGGGTGGGGTGCTGTATTTGCCTTTGGAGTAGTGGACTTCGGCCGCCGGGCTGGTGGCATAGCTGACCACGAGGGGATAGGCACCGCCGTTTTGGGTAAAGTCGGTGTAGTAGGCTTCGCTCCAGCCTTTGGCGACTTTCACGCCGTTTTGGCGCATTTGGGCCCACCATTTGAATGCGCCTTCTTCACCCATGCCGCCGATGTTGGCCAAGAGGAAGGAGAGGCCGGGCGAAGATGTGGCGGGAGACGGGGTTACCAGAAGGTTTTTATATTCCGGTTTGGTCAGGTCTTGCAGGGTTTGCGGCAGGGGCAGTTTTTTCTGTTCAAACCATTTTTTGTCGTAGTTGATGGCGACATAGGCGTAATCGACGGCCAGCGCATCGGGCAGGGAAGCGGTCACAGGCGCGGATTTGGGTTGGCTGGCGGCGAGGATGCCGGCGGCTTTGGCTTTGCCGATGTTGGCGTTGTCCAAACCGTAAACCGCATCGGCAATCGGGTTGGCTTTGCTCAAAATCAGCTTGTTGAGCATTTCGTTGCCGCTGCCTGCCTTGATGACGGACACTTTGGCATCGTTGGCTTTTTCAAATTGCGCGATGACAGATTGGGGTAGGCTGAAGGATTTGTGCACGGCCAGACGCACTTCGGTTTGGGCGTACAGGTTTGCCGAAGCCAGCAACAGGGCCAAGGCGGACAATTTCAGTTTCATTCTCTTTCCTTTGTACGGGTAAAATACGAAATATCATAACAAAATCTGCATATCAAGGCACGATATGAATTATTCCCCCGTTTGGCTGTTTGACCTCGACAATACTTTGCACAATGCCGAAGCCGGCATTTTCTACATCATCAACCGCGCCATGACCGAATACATGGCAGGCCGTCTGAAGCTTTCCGAAGAAGCCGCCTCCCACCTGCGCCAAGATTATTGGCACCGATACGGCGCGACGCTTGCCGGTTTGCAAATCCACCATCCCGAAGTCGATATCGATGAATTTTTGCGTGAAAGTCACCCCCTTAAGCAAATTTTGGCAAAGGTGGAGGGTATGGATGGAACTGATGACGTTTTAGGCCGTCTGAAAGGGCGAAAAGCCGTATTTTCCAACGGGCCTTCGTTTTATGTCCGCGCATTGGTTGAAGCCTTGGGCTTGGAAGCGCATTTTGACGGCTTGTTCGGCACGGACGACTTCGGCCTGCTCTACAAACCCAATCCGCAGGCCTATCTCAACGTCTGCCGCCTGTTGGGCATCAAACCCGAACAGTGCATTATGGTGGACGACAGCGCCGACAATCTGCACCAAGCCAAAGCCTTGGGCATGAAGACCGTTTGGTACGGCGAAAAAGCCCATCCGTTGCCATTTGCCGACGGCATAGCGAAAGATATGCAGGGCTTGCTTGAATTTTGCACAAAACTGCCGTGAAGTTTTGAAAAAACAAGTACAATACACGGTATTGCCTACATTTAAAAACAAGGACAACATCATGCGTAAACTCGCTTTAATCCTGACCGCCGCCGCCGTTTTGGCCGGTTGCTCTTGGGAAACCTACACCAATGAATCCGGCCGTACCGCCGTACGCCAAAAATATGCTACCGGCACACCTATCGTTTATCAGGACGGTACTTATTCTAAAAACATGAATTACAACCAGTTCCGCCCAGAGCGCCGCGCCGTCCAATCCAATCAAGCGGATCATGCTGAACACGGCGAACGCGGCCAACATTGGCAAAAACCGCAATTTGCCAACCAACAGCCAGCAACCGAATAACAATATCCCCAAGGCCGTCTGAAACGGAGTGAAAAATAACCAACACTTGTTGCCCCACTTTTCAGACGGCCTCAAACAACGACAACGGAAACCGTATCATGGCTCAGACAGCTTTAAATATCGTCATCCTCGCCGCCGGCAAAGGCACGCGCATGTACTCCAAAATGCCCAAAGTGCTGCACCGCATCGGCGGCCTTCCCATGGTTGAGCGCGTTATCGACACCGCTGCCTCCCTGAATCCCCAAAACATCTGCGTCGTCATCGGCCACGGCAAAGAGCAAGTCTTGGACACCGTCAAACGCGATGTCGTTTGGGTTGAACAAACCGAACAGCTCGGTACCGGCCACGCCGTCAAAACCGCCCTGCCGCACCTGTCTGCCGAAGGCCGCACGCTGGTGTTGTACGGCGACGTTCCCCTGATTGACGCAGCCACCCTCGAAACCCTGCTCGAAGCCGCAGGCAGCGAAGTCGGCCTGTTGACCGACGTGCCTAACGATCCGACAGGTTTGGGCCGTATCATCCGCGACAGCAACGGCAGCGTAACCGCCATTGTCGAAGAAAAAGATGCTGATGCCGCCCAAAAAGCCGTAAAAGAAATCAATACCGGCATTTTGGTTTTGCCCAACGCCAAACTCGAAACTTGGTTGAACAGCCTTTCCAGCAACAATGCCCAAGGCGAATACTACCTGACCGACCTCATCGCCAAAGCCGTTGCCGACGGTATTAAAGTTCATCCCGTCCAAGTCCGCGCCTCCCATCTGGCCGCCGGCGTGAACAACAAACTCCAACTGGCCGAACTCGAGCGTATTTTCCAAACCGAACAGGCGCAAGAATTGCTCAAAGCAGGCGTCACCCTGCGCGATCCAGCACGTTTTGATTTACGGGGCCGTCTGAAACACGGACAAGATGTCGTGATTGACGTCAACGTCGTCATCGAAGGCGAAGTCGAACTCGGCGACAACGTCGAAATCGGTGCCAACTGCGTGATCAAAAACGCCAAAATCGGTGCCAACACCAAAATCGCGCCATTCTCCCATTTTGAAGGTTGCGAAGTGGGCGAAAACAACCAAATCGGCCCATACGCCCGTTTGCGTCCGCAAGCCAAACTGGCCGACGACGTACACATCGGCAACTTCGTCGAAGTCAAAAATGCCTCCATCGGCAATGGTACCAAAGCCAACCACCTCACCTACATCGGTGATGCCGAGATCGGCAGCAAAACCAACTTCGGCGCCGGCACGATTATTGCTAACTACGACGGCGTGAACAAACACAAAACCGTCATTGGCGACGAAGTGCGCATCGGTTCAAACTGCGTACTGGTTGCCCCCGTTACCCTCGGCAACAAAGTGACGACAGGCGCGGGCAGCGCGATTACCCGCAACTGCGAAGACGGCAAACTCGTTCTCGCCCGTTCGCGCCAAACCGTCATCGAAGGCTGGGTGCGTCCGGAAAAAGGCGATAAGAAGTAAGGCCGGTCTTTTATTTGTTTTCAGACGGCCTTGAGAAACATAAAAGGCCGTCTGAAACCTAGATTTGCCATTTCAATGAATATAAAACGGCGTTTTCCGACTGCCGCTTTCGGGAGCCGGAGCAGCAGTCATTTTCTCAAACTTTTGATACTAAGGAACTTAATATGTGCGGTATCGTAGGTGCTATTCGCGCCAATCACAATGTAGTCGATTTTCTGACCGACGGTCTCAAACGCCTTGAATACCGAGGCTACGATTCGTCGGGTAT
>NZ_JBQCVF010000010.1:17182-31497 GCF_051962515.1 Neisseria sp. P0009.S007
GCCAATCACAATGTAGTCGATTTTCTGACCGACGGTCTCAAACGCCTTGAATACCGAGGCTACGATTCGTCGGGTATCGCCGTCAACATGGACGGCAAAATCAAACGCGTCCGCCGTGTCGGCCGCGTGCAGCTGATGGAAGATGCGGCACGCGAAAAAGGCGTGTTCGGCCATATCGGCATCGGCCACACCCGTTGGGCAACCCACGGCGGTGTAACCGAGCCTAATGCCCACCCTCATATTTCCGGCGGCATGATCGCGGTTGTCCACAACGGCATCATCGAAAACTTTGAAGCCGAACGTGAACGCCTGAAAGCGTTGGGTTACACCTTCGAATCGCAAACCGATACTGAAGTCATCGCCCACAGCGTCAACCACGAATACACACAAAACGGCGGCAAACTGTTTGAAGCCGTCCAAGCTGCGACTGCCCGTTTCCATGGTGCATACGCCATTGCCGTTATCGCACAAGACAACCCTGAACAAATGGTTGTTGCGCGCATGGGCTGCCCGCTGTTGGTAGCCTTGGGCGACCAAGAAACCTTTATCGCTTCCGACGTATCCGCCGTGATCGCCTTTACCCGCCGCATCGCTTACTTGGAAGACGGCGACATCGCCCTGTTGAACGCAAACGGTATCGAAAAATTGCTCGATAAAACCGGTGCGCAAACCGAACGCGCGGTTAAAGTATCCGAATTGTCTCTGGCTTCTTTGGAGTTGGGCCCATACAGCCACTTCATGCAAAAAGAAATCCACGAGCAACCCCGCGCCATCGCCGATACCGCCGAAGTCTTCCTTGATGGCGGCTTCGAACCTGAAAACTTCGGCGCCAACGCCCGCGAAGTGTTCGACGATATCCACAGCATCAAAATTCTTGCTTGCGGTACGTCCTACTATGCCGCGCTGACCGCCAAATACTGGTTCGAATCCATCGCCAAAGTGCCGACCGACGTGGAAATCGCCAGCGAATACCGCTACCGCGACGTGATTGCCGATCCGAAACAATTGGTCATCACCATTTCCCAATCCGGCGAAACTTTGGACACCATGGAAGCCCTAAAATACGCGCAATCCTTGGGACACAAACACAGCCTGTCTATTTGTAACGTGATGGAATCCGCCCTGCCGCGTGAAAGCGAATTGGTACTGTACACACGCGCCGGCGCAGAAATCGGCGTTGCCTCTACCAAAGCATTCACGACCCAACTGGTTGTCCTGTTCGGCTTGGCCGTTACCTTGGGCAAACAACGTGGTCTGGTTTCCGATGAACAGGCGCGTGAATACGTTGAAGAATTGCGTCAACTGCCGGGCAGCATTCAGCACGTTCTCAACCTTGAGCCACAAATCGCCGCTTGGGCGCAAAAATTTGCCAAGAAAACCAGCGCACTCTTCTTGGGTCGCGGTATCCACTTCCCAATCGCCCTTGAAGGCGCATTGAAGCTGAAAGAGATTACCTATATCCACGCCGAAGCTTATCCTGCGGGTGAGCTGAAACACGGTCCGTTGGCCTTGGTGGACGAGAACATGCCTGTTGTCGTGATTGCCCCGAACGACAGCCTGTTGGACAAAGTGAAAGCCAATATGCAGGAAGTCGGCGCACGCGGCGGCGAACTCTTCGTCTTCGCCGACCTCGACAGCAACTTCAACGCCACCGAAGGCGTGCACGTTATCCGCGCCCCACGCCACGTCGGCGTACTCTCGCCGATTGTGCACACCATCCCCGTGCAACTCCTGTCTTACCACGCCGCCCTTGCACGCGGTACAGATGTGGACAAACCGCGCAACTTGGCTAAATCAGTAACGGTTGAATAAGTAATTGACCGGTTAAAAAAGGCCGTCTGAAACCTGAGATTTGGGTTTCAGACGGCCTTTTCATTTTAAGAATCCGATTTATTTTTCGTATTCAGAAATGTATTGTGCAACAGCAGCTTCAGGATTGCTGGCCTGAATGACTTTAGGCGCTTCTTGATAGCCACGTTTTCTCAGATTTCCTTCACGCAATTTGTTGCCTTGTAAGCCAAGTACAATGCCTACACCGAAGCCAAGTGCGCTGACAAGGCTTCCCATGGCCTGATTGTCACCGGCGATTAAATTCAAAATTATAAATACAACAAAGATTCCGATACCCAAGCCCCATATTTTTTTCACGCATGCCCAGATGCCGCCAAAGAAAAATGCAGGCCAAGACCAACCTTGTTTGACAGCTTCATATTGACCTGTCGGATTTTTGAATATTTTGTAAGTTTTCATAAAATATATTCCTTTTACGATCAAAAATTGAAAAAACAAGTGATTGTATCACGATAACATAAACGATTTGAATAATTAAGAAAACAGGCTGTCTGAAAAATCTTTCAGACGGCCTGTTGTTTTAAAGCGTTTTATTCTGCACCGACAACGACGGTGTTGAGGTCTTTGAATTTGATGCGGCGTTGCCATGCGTCGCGGACTTGTTCGACGGTCAGGCTGTTGATGGCTTTGGGATAGGCTTCCAAGTAGTCGTTGGGCAGGTCGTAGAGGCCGATCAGGCTCAGGTAGTTGAGCAGTTTGTCGTTGGAGTCATAGCGCAGGGGGAAGCCGCCGACGATATTGGCTTTGGCCTGTTTCAGCTCGGCTTCGGTCGGGCCTTCGGCGATAAACTGCTCGATGACGGCTTGGGTGTCGGCCAGTGAGGCTTTGGTGTTTTTCTTTTGGGTGGAGTAGGAAACCGCAAACGTACCTTCTTCTGTCGCCGGGGCGAGGCTGCTGTATACGCCGTAGGTGTAGCCGTGTTGGTCGCGCAAAACTTTCATGAGGCGGCTGTCGAAACCGCCGCCACCGAGGATGTAGTTGCCGGCAACGAGGGCGTAGTAGTCGGGGTCATGGCGTTTGATGAGGGAGGTGCCGAGCAGGACTTGTGCCTGTGTGCCGGCAAAGGGGATGTCGCGGCGTTGAGCGGTTTGTTTGGAAACGGGAGGGATGGCGTGGGTTGCAGTGGCTTTGACCGGCAGGTCTTTGAGGACGAGCTCGACCAGTTGCTCTGCCTGTTTGCGGTTGAGGTCGCCGACGATGGCGACGATGGCGTTGTCTTTGCCGTAGTGGGTGCGGTGGAAGGCGCGGATGTCGTCCAGACTAACTTGTTTGAGGCTGTCGACGGTTATGTTTGCGCCGCTGCCGTAGGGGTGGTTCGGATAGATGAGCTTGGTCAGTTCGCGCGTGGCGGTGTAGTCGGGGGTGGTTTCCTGTTGTTGCAAGCCGGTAATGGATTGGATTTGACGGCGGCGGAAAACGGCTTCGTCAAAGCGCGGACGGGTCAGCGAGTGGTTGAGCAAGTTGGCGGCTTTGTCGCGGATGTCGGCTTTGCTGAGGCTGCGGAAGCCTGCGGATGCGCTTTCGGCATTGCTGTCGCTGCTGATTTGTGCGCCGATGTTGTCGGCTTCGGCATTGAAGGCTTCTTCGTCCAGTTCTTGGGTGCCGTCGGTCAGAAGGGCGGCGGTAAATTCGGCAACTTGGCTTTTGCCGTCCAGATTGGCGACGCTGCCTGCGCCCTTGAAGCTGACTTCAAGGTCGATGATGGGGTTTTCGTGGCGTTCGACAAGGAGGATTTGGGTGCCGTCGTGGTTGCGCCAGCGCTGGATGTCGGTGGCGGCTTGGACGCTTAAGGGCAGGAGTAGGGCAAGGGCGAGCAGGGTGGGTTTCATGTTGTGGCTTTCTGTTAAGGCCGTCTGAAAGGGTATGGGCTTTCAGACGGCCTGATGTTTATCGGCGTTTGGCAGCTTTTTTGCTTGGCGCGGCGGCAGGTTTTTGCGGCTCGATGATGACGGTGCTCATGCGATCGTCGGTCAACATCTGGGCGGCGGCCTGTACTTCTTGCGCGCTGACTGCCTGCAAGCGGCGGTGGATTTCTTGTTCGTCGGTATATTGGAAACCGCGCGCTTCGAGGCGGCCCATCATGGAGGCTTGGGAAGACATGGAGTCTTTGGCGTAGATTTCGCTGACCGCTGCCTGGGTTTTGACGCGCTGCAATTCTTCTTCGGAAACGCCGTTGTCGGCAATGTCTTTGATTTCTTGGCGCAGCTGGGCAATCAGAGTATCGGTTTTCACGCCTTCGGCAGGCATAGCCATGACGCTGAACAGCGGCATTTCACGGCTGATGATGTCGTAATGCGTTCCTGCGTTCAATGCGGTTTGCTTGCCGCGCACGAGGTTTTTATCAAAACGGCTGGACGCGTTGCCTGCCAAAATATCGGAAAGGATGTCGAGGGCGAAAGGCATCGTGTCATCGAGTTTTTGGAGTTTCGGCACACGGAAGTTGATGGCAATCAGCGGCTGGTGTGTAACCGGAGAAGTGGCTTTGACCGTAACAGGCTTGCGCAAATAGGGTTCGGTATGGAGTTTGTTGCGCGGCGGCTGGGCTTTGGCCGGAATATCGCCAAAGAGTTTGGCGGCCGTCTGAAGCGTTTGTTTGGCATCGACATCGCCGACAATGACCAATACGGCATTGTTGGGCGCGTAATATTGTTTGTACCACGCGCGCAAGTCGTCGGCTTTTAGGGTGTGCAAATCTTTCATGTAGCCGATGACGGAGGCGCGCATGGACGGTTGGGTAAAGGCGGCAAGATAGGCTTGTTCCCACATTTTGCCGTCGGCTGTGTCTTCCGTGCGCAGGCGGCGTTCTTCACGGATGACGTTCATCTCGTTGAGGAATTCTTTGTCGCTGAAGTTGAGGTTGTGCATGCGGTCGGCTTCGAGCTTCAGAATCTCGGGCAGGTTGGCGGCGGCGACGTTTTCGTAATACACCGTTTCATTTCGGTTGGTATAGGCATTGTTTTGTCCGCCCAGCTCGGACACGCGGCGGTTGAATTCACCGGAGGGAACGTCTTTCGTGCCTTTAAACATCATGTGTTCCAAAGCGTGGCTCAGGCCGCTTTTGCCCGGTTTTTCATCCACGCTGCCGATTTTGTACCAAATCTGCGAAACGGCCACAGGCGCGCGGTGGTCTTCTTTGACGATGATTTTCAGACCGTTGGGCAGGGTTTCAGAAAGCGTCTGTGCCCATGAGGCGGCAGGCAGCGCGAAGGCAAGCATTAAAGCAATTCGGCGTAACATGGTTCAATCCGTAAAATGAAAATCAATCGCCAAAGTATAGCGGAAAATCTGCAAAGATTGGCCGAATGTTTCAGACGGCCTGCGGCTTTATCTGCTGATTCACATCAAGCGCGGCCGTTGCCAATCTTTACCGTCGCGCCTCATTCGCGGATAATCCCAAACATTCCCGTTTCCAACCATCACAAAGGAATCATCATGGCATTTTTGAAACTGACCGAACAAAATGTTCAAGGCAAAACCGTTCTGATCCGCGCCGATATGAACGTACCGTTCAAAGACGGCAACATCAGCGACGACACCCGTATCCGCGCTTCGCTCGCATCCATTAAATACTGCTTGGACAACGGCGCGTCTGTGATCGTGATGACCCACCTCGGCCGTCCGACCGAAGGCGAATTCCATCCTGAAGACGATGTGGCGCCTGTTGCCGCGCATTTGGGCAAACTGTTGGGCAAAGACGTGAAAGTATTGAACGACTGGCGTGAAAACAAACCGACTTTGAACGCCGGTGATGTCGTGATGCTGCAAAACGTGCGCATCAACAAAGGCGAGAAGAAAAACGACTTGGAGCTGGGCAAAGCCTACGCTTCTTTGTGCGACGTGTTCGTCAACGACGCATTCGGTACCGCCCACCGCGCCCAAGCTTCGACTGAAGCCGTTGCCCAAGCCGCACCGGTTGCCTGCGCCGGCGTGTTGATGGCGGGCGAACTTGACGCTTTGGGCAAAGCCCTGAAACAACCGGCTCATCCGATGGTTGCCATCGTTGCCGGCAGCAAAGTGTCTACCAAACTGACCATCCTCGAATCTTTGGCCGACAAAGTTGATCAACTGATCGTCGGCGGCGGTATTGCCAACACATTCTTGCTGGCAGAAGGCAAAGCCATCGGCAAATCTTTGGCCGAACACGATTTGGTGGAAGAATCCAAAAAAATCATGGCGAAAATGGCGGCCAAAGGCGGCTCTGTTCCGCTGCCGACCGATGTGGTTGTTGCTAAAGCCTTTGCCGCTGATGCGGAAGCTGTGGTGAAAGACATTGCCGACGTTGCCGAAGACGACATGATTTTGGACATCGGCCCGAAATCCGCCGCTGCTTTGGCCGAGCTGCTCAAAGCTGCCGGTACGGTGGTATGGAACGGCCCGGTCGGCGTGTTTGAGTTTGACCAATTTGCCGGCGGTACCAAAGTATTGGCCGAAGCGATTGCCCAAAGCGATGCGTTCTCGATTGCCGGCGGCGGCGACACTTTGGCGGCGATTGCCAAATTCGGCGTGACCGACCAAATCAGCTACATCTCCACCGGCGGCGGCGCGTTCCTCGAATTCTTGGAAGGCAAAGAGTTGCCTGCCGTAGCCGCTTTGGAAAAACGCGGCGCATAATCGGTTTTAATCTCGATGGCTGAATAAAGGCCGTCTGAAATCTGGAAATCAGGTTTCAGACGGCCTTATTTATTTTGTTGAAATGTGTTATCGGTTTAGGCGGTTTGCGTATCCGACTGTCTGTGCAATGCCTGATAACACGGCGCAAGTTGGCGGATGATGAGGTCGAGCTGGTGTTTGAGGATTTGGTTTTGTTGGGACTGCTCTTTGTCGGTCTGTTCCAAATCGGCAAACTCCTGTCGGATGGCTTCGATGCTTGCATCGAAGGTGGTCGGTTCGGTCTGCGGCATTTGTTTGAGGAGTTCGGCGATGTGGTGGGTCAGGCGGGCATATGGGGCGAAGGTATCGCTGCCGTCGTGATGAACCTGGTCGCGGTATGCGCCGAGCGCGGAAATGTGGCCGGTCAGTGCATAGCTGGTTTTGAGCAGGGTAAAACCGTCTTGCAGGCGGTCTTGGTATTTTTTCGGGTTGCTGCTCATGTCGGATAAGGTGCTGCTGAGGGCGGCGGTGCTTTCGTGGGCTTGGCGGCGGGTGAGGCGGTAGTCGACATCATCGCGGCTGCCGTTTTGCAGCTGGTCGAGGATGGCATCGAGATAGCGGCCGTTAGCAGTGATGGTTTGGGCGGCGGTGTGGCTGAGGGTGAGGTAACGCCAATCGGGCCAGAGGTAGGTGGCGGCGGCCCATGCGATAACGGAACCGACGATGGTGTCGATGATGCGGATGGGCATGGCGTGGTACACATCCAAACCGGCAAGCGAAAGGCTGGTCAGGGCTTGGATGGTGATGAAGAAGGTGGAGAAGCTGTATTTGTAGCTTCGGGTCATGAAGAACAGGGTGGTGCTGGCGATGACAATCCAAAGCTTGGTTTCAACGGACGGGGTGAAGTAGGGGACGAGCGAACCAACAATCACGCCGAGAATCGTGCCGGCGATACGTTGGTACACGCGGCTTTTGGTGGCGGTGTAGTTGGGTTGGCAGACGAAAAGGGCGGTCAGCAGAATCCAGTAGCCGAGGTTGAGATGGAGGATTTCGACGATGATGCAGGCCGCGGCCACGACGATGGAGAGGCGGGTGGCATGACGGAAGACGCCGGATTCGAAATTGAGCTGGCTGAGGACGGTTTCGCCGATATTGCGGAACTTGGTGTTTTCAAGGGCGGCGATGCGGGTGTCGGTGTTGTCGTTTTCGGCAAGGGACGCATCGTTTTGCAGTTGCCGCAGTTGGTAATCGACGCTGCTGAGGTTGTCGAGCAGGCGGCGGATATTGTGGAGGTTGGCATTGTCGGCGTGGGTCTCGGCAAAATAGCCGAGGGACTGGCGGCAGCCTTCCATGGCGCGGCCGAGGCGTTTGCTGTATGCGTAGGGTTTGTTGTTGCGCAGGGTGGCGGCAATGTTGCGGCATGCCTGACCCTGCATTTCGAGCAGGCGGCGGATGCGGAAGATGAGGTCGGTGTTTTTGAGCTGCTCGGCCATTTCGCTGTAATCGACGTGGGCGGAGCTGATGCGTTCGTGCATGTCTTGCGCGCTGAGGTAGTAGCGCAGCATTTTGGCGGTACGCGGATGGCGGTGTTGGCCGCGCAATCGGTAGAAAAGTGCGCCGCGGCATTGGTTGAAGGCGGTAATCACGCCGGTGTTGCTCATGGCCAAGTCGATTTGGCGGTTGCCCAACCATGCGGCTTCGTCGGGGTCGAAAAAGTCGGCTTTGGCATCGAAGTAGTTGCTGAGTGCGTCGTAGGCGTTGGCAACGGTTTCTTGGACGGGGCGGTGGGGCAGGATGATTTGGAAGATCAGGGTGTTGACGCTGTATAGGACAGTGCCCAACAGAATCATGACGGGGTTGGTCAGCCAGTAGGTCTCGGGTGTGTAGGTCAGCGTGGTGTAGGTGGCGACGGCGAGCGCACCGAAAGCGAAGGTGCGGTATTTGAGGCCGACGGTGCCGAGGATGGTGAAGCCGAAAGTCATCAGGGTCATGGCCAAGATGAAGGGAACGCCTGTGCCGATGGTGCTTTGGGCAAGCAGTGAGGAGAGGGTGAACAGGGCAACGGTGATGACGATGTTTTTCAGACGGCCTGTGAGGCGGTTGTCCAAGTCGACCAAACCGCCGGCAATAATGCCGAGTACGAAGGGCATGACGAGCTTAGGCGTGTTGAAGTGCCAAACGAGGGTGGCGGCGATGAACACGCTGGCGAAGACGGGCAGGGAGGCAATGATCAGAGGTTTGAGCGGCGGAGTGTTCATGATGGTGTTGTTTATTATTCGTTATGAGGTGAATGATTGGATTTTAACAGGATTTTCAGTCGGTTTCAGAATGTTTGAAATAGGATAAGGCCGTCTGAACGGATACGGGGAAATACTTGATTTCGTTTCCACATTTGTTCAGACGGCCTTTTTTGGCTTGCGCCATCAGGTCATCAGGTTGAGGTCGCTGATGCGGTCGTAGAGACGCTCGGTATTGTTGCCCTCGTCGTGCATTTGAATGCGCAGGCGCAAATCGTTGGCGGAAACTGCTTGGCGCAGGGCTTCGCTGAGTTCGATTTGGCCCTGTGCGTAGAGGTTGAAGAGGTTTTGGTCGAACGTCTGCATGCCGTTGCTGCCGGAGCGTGCCATCAGGTCGCGGATTTCCAGCAATTCGCCTTTGAAAATCAGGTCCTGCATGGCCGGAGTGTTGAGCAGGAGGTCGGTAACGGCCGTGCGTTGGCGGTTTTTCTTGATGGTGAGGCGTTGGCCGATGATGCCGACGAGGTTTAACGCCAAATCCATCAAAACTTGTTGGCGGCGGTCTTCCGGATAGAAGTTGATAATGCGCTCGATGGTTTGGGAGGCCGTACTGGCATGGATGGTGAAAACGCACAGATGGCCGGTTTGAGCCAGTTGAAGGGCGTATTCCATGCTTTCTTCGCTGCGGACTTCGCCGATACAGACGACATCGGGTGCTTGACGCATGGCGCTTTGAACGGCAATTTTCCAGTTGTCGGTATCGATGCCGATTTCGCGCTGGGTGAAGATGCTGCGGCAAGGTTTGTAGATAAACTCGATGGGATCTTCGATGGTGACGATATGGCCGGGCAGCTTTTGGTTGCGGTAGTTGAGCATGGAGGCCATGGTGGTGGACTTACCCGAACCGGTCGGGCCGGCGAGGATCAGCAGGCCGCGTGGCGCGAGTGCAAGCTCTTGGAGCTTTTCGGGCAAACCGAGGGTTTTCATCTCGGGAATGTCTTGGCTGACGCGGCGCAATACCATGCCGACGCGGCCTTGCTCGTGGTAGGCGTTGACGCGGTAGCGTGTGTTGCTGCGCGATTGGACGGAATAGTTGATTTCCCAGTCGCGGTTGAAGGCTTCGAGTTGGTCGGGGTTCATGGTGGATTCGGCGATGGCGGCGGTGTCCGCGCCGGTCAGCGCTTTGTGGGGCATGGGCGTGAGGGTGCCGCCGACTTTAATGGCAGGAGGAAAGCCTGCGCTGATGAAGATGTCGGACGCGTTGCGTTTTTCGGCCTCTTCACACATGCGGTCGAGCAGGGGATGAAGATGTGTGCCGATTTCGGCCGGGGTGGGGATGTGCGGTGCTTGGTTTTTTTGTGAGTAGGCTTGCACCATTTCGCTTAACAGGTCGTGCAGAGGGGCGAGGTCGCTCATGATGATTCTCTTTAAAACGGGTATTCGGTCAGGCTCAAAGGCCGTCTGAAAACGGGATGATGGGGTTCAGACGGCCTGGGTATGGTTTAGAAAACAGAGAGGTTTTCGATGTTTTGCGCCTTGCTGCGTGCCAGCTCGGGGCTGATGGTGCCTTGGCGGACAAGGGTTTGCAGGGCTTGATCGAGGGTTTGCATACCGTGGGCCTGACCGGTTTGGAGGGCGGCGTTGATTTGGGCGATTTTGTTCTCGCGGATGAGGTTGCGCACGGCCGGTGTGGAAATCAGGATTTCGTGTGCGGCGACGCGGCCGTTGCCGTCGCGGGTTTTCAGCAGGGTTTGGGAAATGATGGCGCGCAAGGATTCGGACAACATGGAGCGCACGATTTCTTTTTCGCCTGCAGGGAATACGTCGACAATACGGTCGATGGTTTTGGCGGCGCCTGTTGTGTGCAGCGTGCCGAAAACCAAGTGGCCGGTCTCGGCGGCGGTCAGGGCGAGGGAGATGGTTTCAGGGTCGCGCATCTCACCGATCAAAATCACGTCTGGGTCTTCGCGCAGGGCGGAACGTAGGGCGTTGGTGAAGCTGTGGGTGTGCTGATGCAGCTCGCGCTGGTTGATGAGCGCTTTTTTGCTTTGATGGACGAACTCAATCGGGTCTTCGATGGTCAGAATGTGGGCCGGTTGGGTTTCGTTGATGTAGTTGACCATCGCCGCCAGCGTGGTGGATTTACCCGAACCGGTCGGGCCGGTTACCAAGACCAAACCGCGCGGATTTTCGGCAATTTTTTGGAAAATGCGCGGCGCACGCAATTCTTCCAGCGTCAGGACGGTGCTCGGAATGGTACGGAATACGGCGGCCGGGCCGCGTTCGGTCATAAAGGCGTTGACGCGGAAACGGGCAACATTAGGCAGCTCAAATGAGAAATCGACTTCAAAATCCTGTTGATAGAGCTTGCGCTGGTGGTCGTTCATGACCGAGGTAATCATGGTGCCGACTTCTTCCGAGCTCATCTCGGGCAGGTTGATGCGGCGGATGTCGCCGTGTACGCGTATCATGGGGGAAATGCCCGAACTCAAATGGAGGTCGGAGGCTTTGTTTTTCACGCCGAACGCGAGTAAGTCGGTAATCTGCATAATGTGGCCTTGTTTTGGTTTAGAATAATAAAATCGCTTTATTTTAAATAGATAAATCCGTTCGACCAAGTAAAATTTTCAAAATGCCGAGTGATGAACGGGTTAAAGGAGAAAACCATGTCGGTATTGCAACAAAACTATCAGGACGTATGCCGGGCGGTTGAACAGGCGGCTGAGGCTGCAGGACGGTCTGCGGATGCGGTGAAGCTGGTGGCGGTCAGCAAGACGTTTCCAGCAGACGATATTCGCGAAGTGTATGCGGCCGGTCAGCGCGATTTCGGCGAGAACTATATTCAGGAATGGTTTGAAAAAACGGAAACGCTGGCCGATTTGCCGGATATTGTTTGGCACGTTATCGGCGATGTGCAGTCTAATAAAACCAAATTTGTGGCCGAACGCGCACATTGGGTGCATACGATAGGCCGTCTGAAAACGGCGCAGCGCTTGAGTGAACAAAGGCCGTCTGAAATGCCGCCGTTGCAGGTGTGCATTGAAGTGAACATTGCCGCGGAAGAAGCAAAACACGGCGTAGCGCCCACTGAAGCGGTTGCGCTGGCCCTTGAAGTGGCCAAGTTGCCGAATATTAAAGTGCGCGGATTGATGTGTGTGGCCAAGGCCGACAGCAGCGATGATGAGTTGCGCAGCCAGTTTCATACCATGCAGCGGCTGTTGGCTGAGTTGAACGCGGCAGGCGTCGAAGCAGATGTTTTGTCTATGGGGATGTCCGGAGATATGCCAATCGCGGTAGAATGCGGCGCAACCCATGTCCGCATCGGCAGCGCGATTTTCGGCAAGCGGCATTATCCTCAATAAAAGTAATAGGCCGTCTGAACAGGGCAGACAGCAGTTTCAGACGGCTTGATCGATATCACAAAGGAGTGACATATATATGAATATCTATTTTCTCGGCGGCGGCAATATGGCGACTGCCATTGCAGGCGGTTTGGTCAAACAAGACGGCTATCGTGTCCACATTGTCGAACGCGGCGCCGAAAGACGGGAGCAACTGGTACAAGAATTGGGCGTAGCCACTTCTGAAAACCTGCCCGAATTGAGTGCGGACGATGTCCTCATTCTCGCTGTTAAACCGCAAGACATGCAGGCAGCCTGTCAAAACATCCGTTTGAATGGCGCGCTGGTGTTGTCCGTAGCGGCAGGTTTGTCCATCGATACCCTCAGCCAGTATCTGGGCGGCACACGCCGTATCGTGCGCATCATGCCCAATACGCCGGCCAAAATCGGTTTAGGCGTATCCGGTATGTTTGCCGATGCAGGCGTTTCAGAAGCTGACCGTACAGCCGCCGACGGCATCATGCGCTCTGTCGGTACAACCGTTTGGCTGAACGAGGAAGATCAACTCCACAATATTACCGGCATCAGCGGCAGCGGCCCCGCCTATGTTTTCTATCTTTTGGGCGCGCTCCAAAATGCGGCTTTGGCACAAGGTTTCAACGAACAAGACGCACGCGAACTGAGCCTTGCTACATTTAAAGGCGCAGTGGCTTTGGCCGAACAGACCGGCGAAGCATTTGCACAATTACAGCAAAACGTGACTTCCAAAGGTGGCACGACACACGAAGCCATCGAAACCTTCAAAGCCCGTCACGTTGCCGAAGCCATCGAACAGGGCGTAGAAGCCTGCGTCAAACGTTCGCAAGAAATGGCGCAACAATATAAGGCCGTCTGAACATGCGCGGCGACTTGCTCTTATTATTGGCAGACGCTATTGCCATCCTGTGTATCACGCGCTTTTTGCTCCGATACGCAGGATTGGCAGCAGAACACCCCCTGCTCAAATTCAGCATACAGGCAACAGGCTGGCTGACCAAACCTTGGCAAAAAGCATTCCCATCCGGCGAGAAAACCGATTGGTACTGCCTGCCCGCAGGTTTTCTGGTGTACTACCTTGCCTGTACCGCCATTATTTTCATCTCGCCGGCGCTGTCCATCAGCAATAAGCTGATTTTGGCAAACTTCTGGTTTGCCGCACTCCATATGCTGAAAGCCGCGGCCTATACATTACTTATTGGTCTGATTATTAGAATGGTGAGCAGCATACAGGGCCGCTATTCCCCGTTGGCTTATGCCATCGAACGAATTCTGCAGCCATTGCTCAAACCATTTTCCTTCTTACGCGCAGGACGATACGATTTTTCAGGCAGTCTGTTGGCACTCTTATTATGGTTGTGGCTGGCCCGATGGTTTCCCCAACTTATCCAGCAAACCAACCTATGTTTGCTTCAATAGGCCGTCTGAAAGCGCAGCAGGTATTAACGACCAAAAATACAACGTCCTAAAAAGCGTATTAATATATTTAGGCGTAAGGTAGTGCAAAAAAGTGCAAATCGAAATATAAAGAACAAATGAATAGGTAAAACATGATATGATTCGCCCAATTTCCAAAACGGAAATTCAAGAAAACCCAATAAAAGCAAACCCGTAGCATCCAAATCATTAACAACAAACCGAAAGCAGACACCATGGCAAAGCTGACAGAACAAGATATTTTAAACTGGGATGGTCCTGAAGAGGACTACATGAACAGCGACCAATTGGCCTTCTTCCGCGAACTACTGGTTAAAATGCAAGAAGAACTGATTGAAAATGCAAACACCACTACCGGCCATCTTCAAGAGCACGAATCCGCTCCCGATCCAGCCGACCGAGCTACTCAAGAAGAAGAATACGCTTTAGAACTGCGCACCCGCGATCGCGAGCGTAAACTTCTCAATAAAGTGCAAGCGACTCTCCGCAGTATTGACGAAGGCGATTACGGTTTCTGTGCCGATACCGGCGAACCCATCGGCCTCAAGCGCCTGCTGGCACGTCCGACCGCGACATTGTCCGTAGAAGCGCAAGAGCGACGCGAACGAATGAAAAAACAGTTCGCCGACTAAAATATAGATATAGAAACCTCAAAAGGCCGTCTGAAAGAGCATTTCAGACGGCCTTTAGTTTGTGTTTTTTTTGTATGTATGGATTGTGTAGGAAGGTTGCTGGAGTTTTTTATAAAATAAAAACCCTGTTAAAACAGGGAAGTGATTAAATTTCAGAAAATAATTTTGTGAAATGTGTTGACTGGTTTTGT
>NZ_JBQCVF010000011.1:0-3742 GCF_051962515.1 Neisseria sp. P0009.S007
GATTACAGGCCGCTCAGACGGGCAGTATCGTGTGCAATCATCAATTCTTCGTTGGTAGGAATCACAACGGCAACAGCTTTGCTGTCGGCAGTGGTAATCACACCAGCATTACCGAAACGGGCTTTTAGGTTGGCTTCTTGGTCGATGTACAGACCGAGGAAGCCCAAGTAGCCCAATACGCGTTCGCGGATGATGTCGGAGTTTTCACCGATACCGCCGGTGAAGACCAATGCGTCCAAACCGCCTGCCGCGACTGTCATGCTGCCGATGTATTTAGCCAAGCGGTAGATGAACATTTCCAAAGCCAGTTTGGCGCCTGGATGACCTTTTGCAGCTTCTTCTTCGATGGTACGGCAGTCATTGGACAAACCTGAAATACCGAGCAGACCTGATTTTTTGTTCAGCATGTCGGTGATTTGGGCGATGGTCATGTTGGCATTTTCAGCCAAGAAGCTGAAAACTGAAGGGTCGATATCGCCGCTGCGGGTACCCATGACCAAACCTTCTAGCGGAGTCAGACCCATGCTGGTATCGCGTGATTCGCCGTTGGCGACGGCGGTAATAGATGCGCCGTTACCCAAGTGGGCAATCACCATGCGCAGGTCTTTTTTGTCTTTACCGAGGAAACGGGCGGTTTCATCAGAAACGTAGCGGTAGCTGGTACCGTGCGCGCCGTAGCGACGCAAGCCGTATTTTTCATACAATTCATGTGGAACAGCGTAGGTGTAGGCATGTTCCGGCATGGTTTGGTGGAAGGCGGTGTCGAATACGACAACGTTAGGCAAACCTTTGAAAATGCTTTGTGCGGCACGCAGACCCAAAAGGTGGGCCGGGTTGTGCAGGGGAGCGAGCGGGATACATTTTTCGATGCCAGCGATAACTTCGTCGTCAACGAGGATGGATTCGCTGTACAGTTCGCCGCCGCTGACGACGCGGTGACCGATGGCGCCGATGCGGCTGTCGAGGCCGTGGGCTTTGAGTTCTTCCATCAGGGCTTCAACTGCGCCGGTGTGGTCGGGCTTGGCAGACAGGTCAACTTTGTGTTTTTCACCGTTGAATTTAAAGGTAATGTAGGCATCAGGCAGATTGAGCTTTTCTGCCAGGCAGCTCAGCAATACTTCGCCGCTGTCGTTATCCAATACGGCACCTTTGAGGGAAGAGCTACCGCAGTTCAAAACCAAGATTAATTTTTGTGACATTTTTATGCTCCTTGAGGTTTCAGACGGCATTTTTGTCGGGACCTTACTGCGGCTCCGGCTATGTTGCACCCCTTGTGGGACGTAGTGGGTAGCGGTCTGAACAGATTAACAAAGTAAACGTCGTATTCTAACAAAAAATGTAATCGGCTGCTTGACTTAATATTTGATGTAAAATGGACGGAATTTTATTTTAGGCCGTCTGAAAAAATGACGACGGTTTTGAAAATTTACCGATATGCATTATTTCAGTATCCACACTCAAGACGGCGAACACGCCGGATTTTTCATTATGCTGGCAGACGATGAATCGCAAAATCCGCCGCAAAGCGGACGCTTTGTAATCAAGCTGCAAAGTGAAGACGCAGCCGAAGCGGCGGTATTGTCGCCTTTTGAGCAAACCGATATCCCGCAATACTGGCGCGTGGTTAAAGACCGTATCGAACTGTTTTTTGACGATAAAAATATCGGTTCGTTGCGCAACGAATACCTGACCATTAGCGGTAAAACCTTTATCCTGACCGATTTGACCGGAGCGATGTAATGGAAAGTATGTTTATCCTTGTCCCCATCAGCATTATTTTGGCCTTCATCATCGGCTGGTTTTTCTGGTGGTCGGGTAAAAACGGACAGTTTGACGACCTTGAAGGACCTGCGCACCGCATTTTGATGGATGACGACTCCACTGAAAAACTGATCGAAAAAGACGAAGACAAAGAATCCAAACAATGAGCCTTAAAAAAGACAATCTGAATTTCCACACGACCCGCCGTTTTGCGCCGCTCTTTGGGACGCAGTTTTTGGGCGCGTTGAACGATAATATGTTCAAAACCGCATTATTCGTGATGATCAGTTTTTACGGTTTGGGTAAAAACGACTTTCTGCCGCCCAGCCAAATGCTGAATTTGGGCGCAATGCTGTTTATTCTGCCCTACTTCCTGTTTTCCGCACTGTCAGGACAGCTGAGCAACAAATTCGATAAAGCCGTTTTAGCGCGCTGGATCAAGCTGTTGGAAATCATCATTATGGCAGTGGCAGCATATGGCTTCTATATTCAATCCGCGCCTTTGCTTTTAATCTGCCTGTTTTGCATGGGTACGCAATCGACTTTGTTCGGCCCTCTGAAATATGCCATTTTGCCCGATTACCTCAACGACAAAGAGCTGATTATGGGCAACAGCCTGATTGAATCGGGTACGTTTATCGCCATTTTGCTCGGCCAAATTTTGGGCACCGCAGTCGCAGGTGTTCCGCCGTATATTGTTGGTGGTTTGGTGTTATTGGTCGCTATCGGCGGCTCGATGACCAGCCTGTTTATGCCGTCTGTACCCGCTAAAATGTCGGACACAAAAATCGAATGGAACATCATTAAAGGCACGAATTCACTGATTCGTGAAGCGGCGGCCAATCGTCCCGTATTCACTTCCATCATTGGTATTTCATGGTTTTGGTTTATCGGCTCGGTTTATACCACCCAACTGCCAACGTTCACGCAAATCCATTTGGGCGGCAACGATAATGTGTTCAACCTGATGTTGGCGCTGTTCTCCATCGGTATCGCCATCGGCTCGGTGTTATGCGCCAAACTCAGCCACGAACGCCTGATTTTGGGCTTGGTTACCATCGGCACTCTGGGACTGACGGTCTGTGGATTATTGCTGGTGTGGCTGACCCAAGGCCAACGTTTTACCGAATTAAACGGCATTATTTGGTTTTTATCGCAAGCCCAAACGTATCCGATTATGCTCGTGATGTCGGCCATCGGCTTTTTCGGCGGCTTCTTCTCCGTACCGCTCTACACTTGGCTGCAAACTGCCAGCAGCGAAACCTTCCGCGCCCATGCTGTTGCCGCCAACAACATCATCAACGGCGTGTTTATGGTGTCGGCTGCCATTTTGAGCGCGGTTTTGCTGATGTTGTTCAACAGCATCACGCTGCTGTATTTGATTGTTGCCGTAGGTAATATTCCGTTGATTGTTTACCTCATCAAACGGGAATCGAAATTTATCGGGGATTTGACCGCTTTGTTGAAAAGCAGCAAATAAGGCCGTCTGAAATGTCTCCCCACCATGCACATTTTCACTATTCAATCGCGTGGACAGCTTGTGCATAAATCAGATTACTGTCTGATTTAACATTAAAAAACAGGACTGACTAAATTTTAAGTACAACTTTACTACCAAACAAAATGCACATTTTCCCCAAACAAGCGTGTGCAAAGGCTGTGAATAAGTAAGCTTAATAATTGATATTTCAAAGCAAAAAGATACTTGATTAATTTTTAAGCAGTTTATTAAAGGCCGTCTGAAACCTTTTTCAGACGGCCTGAGAGTATAATAACCACCTACCTTATAGTTCCCAAACGATATGATTTACCCATGGCATGAAACCCAATGGCAACAGCTCGCCGCCCATTGGCAAAACCGACCCAACGCTTGGCTGTTTACCGGCAAAGAAAATACCGGCAAAACCGAGTTTGCCCGCTTTGTCGCGCAGGCATTGCTGTGCGAATCGCCCAAGTCCGGCCATGAACCCTGCGGCGAGTG